>JARFQX010000095.1 GCA_029287555.1 Rubripirellula sp.
GTGTCCGTGTGCTGGCGCCAAACGCGCCGTCAAAGATCACTCCGAACATGTTTACCTTGCCGCAGCTGTTTAAAAAGGCGGGTTACCACACAGCGGTGGTTGGTAAGTGGCATCTGGGGATCGGGGACGGCGAGACTCCGGTCGATTGGAACGGCGATGTCAAACCCGGCCCCCTGGAGGTCGGTTTCGACTATTCGTTCTTGCTTCCGTCGACCAACGATCGGGTACCGTGCGTTTATGTTGAAAATCACCGAGTCGTCAACCTCGACTCCAAGGACCCACTTTTTGTTGGCAAGAAGCCTGATGGCGTGATTTGCACGGAGTATCCCGATGGCAAGGCGAATCCAGAAGCGATGACCTACTACAAGAGCAGTCACGGACACAACAGTTCGGTGATCAATGGAATTGGGAGAATCGGCAAGCAGTTTGGCGGTAAGTCGGCCTTGTGGAACGACGAGACAATGGCCGATGTGTTCGTCGAAAAGACGAAGCAGTATCTCAGCTCTCGCAACTCGGACGAACCATTTTTCCTCTACTTTTCATCCCAGGACATTCACGTGCCGCGAGCCCCCCATCCTCGATTTAAGGGCAAGTCGGAATTGAGCTATCGAGGTGACGCGATGGTGCAGTTGGACTGGGCGACCGGCGAGATTCTCAAGGCCCTCGATTCTCGCGGCCTTTCTGATAACACGCTGGTTGTCTTTTCAAGCGACAATGGCCCCGTCTACGACGATGGATATGAAGACGGCACAACGGTGCGAACCTCTACCGAAGAGGTGGACCGAGGTCACGACGCTTCCGGACCGTACCGTGGCGGCAAGTATCAAATTTACGAAGGTGGTACGCGAGTTCCGTTCATCGTGAAATGGCCGGGTCGAATTCAACCCGGCAAGTCAAAGGCGATGGTGAATCAGATCGATTTCTTGGCGTCGTTCGCAAGTATGTTGGACGTGACGCTCGAAGATGATCAGGCGATCGACAGCCGGAATATACTGCCCGCATTGCTTGGAAAGAGTGACACAGGGCAGACCTTCATGATCGAAGAAGCCGGTCGCAGTCTGGCACTGAGGCATGGTGCCTGGAAGTACATTCAAGGCAAAGCGAAGGGCAGTTACGAACTCTACAACCTTGATTCAGACGTCGGTGAGACAAACGACGTGGCAGATGACAACGAATCCCAAGTCAAAGAGATGCAGGAACTGCTGCAAATGCTTATCGCATCGAAGCACGGGGTGAGAGGTTTCAGCGACGAGTAGTCTGCAGTGCGTGGGGGTGCTTGGTAGCCGGGCGTGACGAAAACGCACTTTGTTTGAATGGTCCTTTGAACTTGGAGAAACCAATGAACGCGAGCGGATTTTCGCGACGCGGTTTTATCGGCGGAGCGGTCGCCACTGCGGTCCTGTCGGCGGCGCGGCAGCAGTCCGAGTTGTCGGCGGCGGAGGACGCAAGTCGCTTTCGGCTGTTCTGGGGCGATCTGCATAATCACAATGCCGTCGGATACGCACAAGGCTCGCTGAGTCGCTCGATTGATCTGGCCCGCGCCCATCTCGACTTCTTTGCGTTCACCGGCCATGCCTCGTGGCACGACATGCCGAAAATGCCGGGCGATCGCCATCTGAAATGGGTGAATGGTTTCAAGGTTCATTCGGACCATTGGGCAAAGACTCGCAATATGATTCGCGAGGCCAATACAGAGGACTTCGCGGCGTTCCTCGGATACGAGTGGCATTCCAGTCATTTCGGCGACTATTGCGTGATTTTTCCGGGTGACGACCGAAGGCTGTACCTGCCTGATCACGCGGAGAAACTGCTCGATTTCGCGGAGTCCGAGAAAGCGTTCGCGATCCCACACCACCTTGGTTACAAGAAAGGCTGGAGAGGTGCCAACTTTGCGCATTTTCGCCCCAGCGTCAGTCCTGTGGTTGAGATTTTTTCGGAGCACGGCTGCACGGAATCCGACCGGGCACCGTACCCGTACATTCGGCACAGCATGAGCGGCCGTTCGACCTCCAATACGGTCGTTCCACAACTCGAAAAAGGATTGCGGTTTGGTTTCATCGCATCGAGTGATAACCACCGTGGATATCCAGGGGCGTATGGCGAAGGCATCCTCGGCGTGTGGGCCAAGGATTTAACACGAGCGTCGATTTTTGAGGCGATCCGAGCCAGGCGGACCTATGCCGCGACGGGCGATCGCATCGGACTGGAGTTCACCATCAATGGGCACGCGATGGGCTCGGATGTTCCCGTGACCGCAGATCGGCAGATTGATGTCCGCATCGAAGGACATGACTCGATTGCCATGGTCGAGTTGATTCGAAACGGACGGGTGATCGAGCGGCACTTTCCCGAGGACCACTCCGATGGCCAAACGAAGCTGCCTGGAAATGCGAAGTGTCGCATTCAGTACGGTTGGGGGCCGTGGGGAGCGCTCGATCTCGGAAGCACCTGCTTGTGGGACATGACGATCAGGATTGACGATGGAGTATTCCGCCATGTCAGCCCCTGCTTTCAGTCGGGACCGTACGAGGAAGAACTGCGAGACAAGTTGAACGTGGTCTCTGAAAGCGAGATTCGCCTTCAGTCCAACACGAGCCGCGTGAAATGTTACTCCGAGGATCCGACGAAAGCGGTGGTGGTGGAGTTGTCCGGAGGCCCCGATTCCGTCCTTTCACTGCACGTCCGCAAACCTACGGAACAAGTCGTGCGTGCAAAGTTGTCCGACCTGATCGATGAAAACGTTGTCACGTTCACCGGGGTCTTTACCAGCGAAAGCTACATCATCAACCGACTCATCAGCCCTTCTGAGTTCTCCGCAACAATCCGCTGGCAAGACCAACGTCCAAGCGGGGACAGCTCCGACTGGTATTATGTGCGAGCCACTCAGCATAACGGCCAAATGGCTTGGTCGAGTCCGATTTGGGTTGGCGCGTAACCGTGCCCGAGTCAGTTAAGTAGAGAACGCCAGTGTCGAAACTATTTTGTCAGCAGGCTCGTAAGAGATTCATAGCAAGGTGTTCGTTGCGAGCCGCGACGATATGGCTGTTGCTAGTCGGTTTTCTTGTCGCATTCGGCGGATCGGAATCGCAGGCTCAGGACTCGCGAGCCGGAATCCTCAGGCAAGCTGAGGAGCGACTCAAAGCGATCTACGAAAGGCGAGAGTACCGCGCCGCTACGTTTTCGGCCGAATGGTCCCATGACGCGTCCGCATTCACTCGGCTCGAGAATGACTCCCAGGGGGGGCGACAGGAGTTGGTCAGCTATGATGCTGCCTCTGGTCGCCGAAGCGTTGTGATCTCCGCCAAGCAGCTTGTGCCCGTAGGCCGGTCGCGGCGCATTTCAGTTCGAGACTATGAATTCTCGGCCAGTGGCGACGCAATTCTGTTGGCAGCCGCATCTGACTCGGGCGGTGGCGCCGACTTGTGGCTGTTTGACACGACCGAAAAGACATTGCGCAAGTTGATCGAGCAGGTCATTGCAATTGGCGGCCGCAATCGTCTCTCGCCTGACGGAACACACATTCTCTATCGGAAGCAACGCGGGATTCATGCATTTGATGTTCAGGAAGGTCGTTCCGTCCGTCTGATGGGACTCGCGGATGGGATCGGTATTGAATCCATGGCCTGGAGTCCGGACGGAAGTAAGGTCGCCCTTGTGCAGAGCGATGACCGCAACGTCAAACGGCGCGCCATGCTTATCCCCTCCGACCCGACGTACCCGGAAGTGGCTCGTAGGCCGTTCGCTTTGATTGGCACGCCCATTCCCGTGCTTCGCGTCGGTGTCGTTGACATCAAGGGAGGTCCAGTCACGTGGGTCGACATTCCCGAGGATAAAGATGGGTTCTACCTCGGTGACCTGGGCTGGACGAAAGACTCCCAGGAAGTCTTGGTCAAGAAGTTGAGCCGGTCGCGTGATTCCAGAGAGTTCTTTCTCGCAGATGCTCAGACGGGAAAAGTTCGGTGTATCTATCACGAGACCGATCCCGCTTGGGTCGAGGCCAGTTATCACACCAATGCAGGGTTGGATTGGATTAACGACGGCCGCGAGTTTCTCATCCTCAGCGAAAAGGATGGCTGGCGACAAGCATTCGTGTTTTCGAGCGAGGGGGAAGAACTGAGGTGTCTCACTCCCGGCCAATACGACATCATCCGGCGGGGCATCGTCGATCAGGACAATGGCTGGTTCTACTACCTGGCGTCTCCGGACAACGCAACGCAACGTTACTTGTATCGTGTCCGATTGGATGGATCCCAGGCCCCGCAGCGCATCACTCCCGCGGATCAGCCGGGGGCGCACGATTACAGCTTTTCCGCAGATGGCCGCTGGGCTCTTCACACCTGGTCAACCTTCGACACGCCGCCGATGACCGAGCTTGTCGCACTTCCGGAACATAGAACGGTTCGCGTTCTGGAAGACAACCAGCGTGTTCGTGATCGCGTCGCGCCGTTGATTCC
>JARFQX010000924.1 GCA_029287555.1 Rubripirellula sp.
GTCGGCGTTCAGAGTGCCGATCCCGTTGGTGCGTGCTTGAATCAGCGGCTCGTCCGAGATGGTCCGGACGAACAAGTTGAGCGGTTGGTGAAGCGATTTCAACATTTCATGGATGACGGGCAACTCGCTGCGAGCAATGTCCCGTCGGACTCCGCCCGGCTTGAGCATTCCGTAGTGGTTGCGGTTGCCGGTCACCCGTTCACAGAGGTTCAGGACCTCTTCGCGATGTCGCCAGGCCCACATCCATACGGTGTTGAACCCGAGAAAATGTCCGGCCAATCCGAGCCAGAGCAGGTGCGAATGGATTCGTTCCAGCTCACCAACAACGGAACGGATATACAACGCACGCTCGGGCACTTCGATCCGGCCCGCCTCTTCAACTGCCTGGACGCATGCCATCGGATGGGACGTCGAGCAGATGCCGCACACCCGTTCAACCAGAAAGATCGTCTCTTCGTAGTCTTTACTCTCCGACAACTTCTCGATGCCGCGGTGATTGTAGCCCAGCTCGATATCGAGGCCGACGACGGTTTCCCCCTCGACGTAAAGCTTGAAAAACTCCGGCTCCTCCTGCAGCGGATGGTAGGGACCAACGGGAATGATGGTGGTCTTCTTGGCCATGATCATTCCTTGCGATAGTCGCGGCGAAGCGGAAAGCGACCCGCCGGCCAATCGTCGGCCAACAACAGATGTCGAAGGTCGGGATGACCGGTGAAGGTGATACCCATCAACTCCCACATCTCTCGTTCAATCCATTCCGCCGCGGTACAGACGGACGTGATCGAATCGATGCTCGCCTCGTCCCGATCGATTCGCGTTCGAATGGTCACGACGAGCCCGCACCTATCGAATGCCCAGTGGTAAAGAAGCTCAATTCTCCGGGGCGCATCGACGGCCGAAGCTGTTTGCAGCCGCCCCGAGAACTCCATGAACAAGAGCCGCGACGTCTCCAAGATCTCCGATGAATCGACTTCGAGATAGATTCGACGGTCACTCGTTCGACGAGCGTCCAGCACCCGGTCACCCAACGCCGACTCGATGGAAGCGGATTTTGCGGCCGCATCAGGCTCGCTCGCAGGGTTGCTTTGCCCGTTTGTCATCGTCACGTTCCGATTGCACCAGCAGGGTTGCGTAGCTTCCCGATGACTTGCTGAATCGCCGCGATGATCGCCTCCGGTTTCGGAGGGCAACCGGCAACGTAGGCATCGATCGGAATGTAATCACCGACCGGAACGTCCCAGTTGTACGAATCTCGGAAGATCAATCCCGTGCAAGCGCAACCACCAATCGCGACAACAATGACCGGCTTGGGAGCTTGTTCGTAAAGGCGTTTGACTCGGATCGCCGACTTTTTGTTGAAAATCCCCGAGAGCAGAATGATGTCAGCGTGTCGAATGCTGCCAACCGCCGTGATGCCGAAGCGTTCGAGATCGTACTTTGGCGTGAGCGAGTCGAGGATCTCGATATCGCAGTTGTTGCAAGCACTTCCGCCCAAGTGAAACAGAAATAGCGATCGGCTGAAGATCCTGTCGCGAAGACCCATCGTTAAAAGCCTCCCCAGGCAAGCAACACTGCAAGGATCGCGCCAAAAGTGACCGGTCCCCAAAGCAGTTTCATCGCCTGGTCGATTCGCAGTCTTGGGGCCGTGTTGCGGATCAGCACGATCAAGACAATGACCCCCACGAGCTTGAGCACACCCAACCCGGCCGTCATCCAGCCCTGTGAAAAGGACAGGCCTCCGCCATAGAGCACCAGCAAGTACATCGGTCCGGTAAACAACATCATCGCTTGGGTCAACTTGTAGAATGCCAGCGGCGGTCCGGAGTACTCGATTAGCACACCACCCCCGAGTTCGCACTCGGCCTCCGGGATGTCAAAGGGAACCCGCGTCAGCCGAGCCTGCATCGCAATTGCCGAAAAGACAAACGCCAAAACACCCGACACCGTTCGGTCGACCGATGGAGCCGAGAGGATATTCCCCAACTGGATGCTCTGCGCCCAGATAATCGGAACGCAAGCGGTCAGGATGAAAGGCAACTCGTATGCCATCACCAACTTCATTTCTCGGCTGCCACCGAGCGATGCAAGCGGGTTGCGTGATGCGAACGCGCCGAGGATCACGGCCAACGACGGAAACGCCAACAGGTACATGACCACAATCAAGTCGCCGCTGAAGGTCGCTTCCGGCTTCCACATCGCCTGACAAAGGATCATCGACGCCATCGAAACGCCCGCCAATCCAATGATGGGTGCGGAAAGGAATAACCATCCTGGACATCCCTCGGGAACACACGTCTCCTTGACCATCAACTTGGCGACGTCAAAAAAGGGTTGCAGCAGCGGCGGTCCCTGTCGCATCTGAACCCGCGCGGTCAATTTGCGATCCACCCAACTGGTCACCAAGCCGGCTCCGGCCGTGAACAGCATGCCGGGAAACACCAGAAACTGAACCAGCAGGTTCACACGTCCTCCTTCACCCACTTGGGAGCGATCGCAGCCAGGTGATCGTCGACGATGTAAACTCCCGGTTCCCCTTCATCAACTTCCCGAAACGCGATGGCACCTTTCACACAACCCGCCACGCACGGCGGCGGTTGCGTCGACGAGTCGATGCAGTCATCACAGCGGCTAACGTAGAAGCCAACCATCTCGGGATAGATCGTTCCAAAGGGGCAGCCCTGCGTGCACAACTTGCAACTCACGCACCGCAGGTTGAAACGCTTGATCGTGCCGTTCGGTTGTCGCTCCAATGCTTCGTAAGGACACGACTCGATGCAACTCGCATGCTCGCATCGGCGACAGACGATTCCAAATGTTGCTCTTTCCTTCAACGACTGAATGCCACGATCTCCCCTGTCGCCCTGGGGTGTGTAGAAGTAGCCGCAATCCACCGTGCAAGCTTCGCAGCCCTCGCATTTCGTTAAGTCGATAACGATTCGCTTGCTCATGGTGC
>JARFQX010000234.1 GCA_029287555.1 Rubripirellula sp.
CGCTAATACCGGTGTCACCTTGGACGGTGTAGGGCAAAATCAAGGCATTGTTCGGGAAATAGGAAAGATCGGACGCGTTTGCGCCATGCAAAATCTGACTTTCAATATCTGGCGTCGCGTTATTGAAACTCCCGATATCGATCGTCCCAAAATTACCGGCGGTGTAGTCTTCACGAGGATAAACGTCGAGTTCGAGGACACCATCAGAGTACGTGTCTGTCGGCGCGTTCACCGTGGATGTTGCGTCTCCAAAATTGCATCCGCAATCGTACTCATCAGCAAAATCCTGGCGGAATTCGAAGGTTCCGTCGTTCTGCTCCTCCATATGACCAAACAAAGGATCGCCCGTCACCGTATCGGTGACAGCTTGAATTTGTTCCTCCGTCATCGTGCTGAACATATCGGTGTCGCTCTCGTAGTAGTTCTGCGCTCTTAAGTACTTCAGCCAAACCTGCTCATGAAGCGCAAACGGCATGGCATCGGCAGCCTCGTCACTTCCCGGTGTAATCTGGATGCCTTGGGCCGGCATGATGACGGCAGAGGCCTTAACCCGAAGATTGGAAAGGTCGTTACCAATAACCTTGGCGAAAAGAAGTGGTAATGGCTGATCTCCGTTTGAGCTGTTCGCCCGATCGCGATGAACGATCGTTCCTATTAGATTGTGACCTCCGACCGTTGGTAACTCGGCTCCCCAATTCAGGTCCCAGGCTCCGGTCGTTGTGTTGAACTTTGCCCAGCCGAATCGGACATCGTTGGTGGAATCGAGGTAGGTGGCGTTCACGTCCCCATTGGCATGCCGACTGGCGTAATCCACGGCAATGCCGGTCGCAGTCGTTCGCATCGTCGCCGCCGGGACCGGATTTCGTCCCAGACTGCTTTTCAATTCCGTTCCACCACTCAGCGCAGCGGAATCCGCGGCAGCCTGCATCGCGGTCTTCGTGACCGCAACGTAGCCGACGTCAATCGCCAAGGCGACGAAGCCGATCAAAACAATCAAAACGATGGCCACGATGACAAGCGCGGCCCCGTACCGCCTGGAAGGACCATTCATTGACGTTGCATTCATGTCGCTGCTCCCAAATGTAACCCGACTCATTCCTTCCGCATCTCTACCCCGGCAGAAAAATTTCGATTGCTCGAAATCAGGCTGATGATTCCGAAACTTACCTGGCTGTGAGGGACGGAAATCCCGATTCCAATCGCACTTTTCGAAGCGGCATTGGTGATGCTGGAAGAAGACCCGTCCAAGGTCGCCACCGTCCCATCGATCTTCAGCGTAACACTGTAACCGCTTATCCCGGCACCATTCATGTAGTTCGTTATCCTCGCCATGACTTGTGCGTCCGTCGCCCCAGGAATGACCGCTCGTCGGGTTGCTTCCCGGGCGGCGTTCACGAGCACCTGGTGGACCATGATCGCTCTTCCAAACTCAATGATCCCAAAGATCATCAACAATAGTAGAGGCAAGACGATGGCCATTTCGACGGCCGATGCCCCTCGACGATCGCTTCGCACCTTCGTTGGCTCAGGATAATCAACGTGCATACTCTCGTTGGTCGGATCGAAGCGATTCGTGTCCACCTCACCATCCTCTTGTTCAAGACTTGCGGGTACCCACGGTCAAACTAAGACCAAACACCACGACTACCAGCGTGACTAGTCCCAACCATTGCGTCACCGTTGCTTGCGCTACGATGAGCTTTAGTCGCCGCCGTACTACTTCCAGTTGCTCGAGAAGCGACCCGACTACAACGTCTTCCCCAGAAAGAAAGATCGCACCCGCAAACAAGCAGACCCCAATCAACAACGCCGCGAACAAGACTCTAATCGGCCGCGACACACGCACCAATCGCGGATGCATTACATCCTCAACCTCGCGTGCCTGCATGAGCAGGTCGCGAAGTATTCGTCGGTCGGAATGCAGCAACGTTTCCAATGACACCCAAGGCTCCACCAATTTCCGTATTTTACCATGAAGCCGTCGCGAAGGTGAGAAATTAGAGACTCCCGCATGCCGATCTTCTTTGCAAGCGTCCAGGATTGTCTGGTAGAGGATGGCATACCGTCGTGCCGAGACGGGCCGCCCCTGTCGCGACTCAACCTTCCTGACCACGCCGACCCAACGATCCCACTGCTTGCGAAGATGTTGCTGCTCTCTCGATTGCGACATCTCAACACCTCACGGCAGAGATTTCCCGTGCCTGTCGTTTTCAAGGCACCCCGCGGCAAAAACGCCACGGGGATCATCCTGTCATCTTATCAAGCATTTCAAAGATCCGGTAAACGGCCGGCCCTGCCAAAACGATAAACAACGCCGGAAAAATACAAAGTATGGTTGGGAAAACGAGCTTAACAGCCGCCTTCTGAGCCTTTTCCTCAGCGAGCTGGAACCGCTTCAGTCGAAGGGTCTCCGCGTGCACGCGAAGTGCCTGGACGATGCTCGCTCCAAATCGCTCCGCTTGATGAACAACCGAGGCAAGGCTCCGCATTTCAGCGAGGTCAAATCGCTGAGCGAGTCGCCGCAGTGCTTCGCCGGAAGACGCGCCAAGCTGTATCTCGCGTTGACAGATTGCCATTTCCTTGGCAAGCATCGGATGCGCCGTCCCCAATTCTTTGGACACCCGCGACAGTGCCGCAGGCAAGCTCAATCCTGCCTCCACGCAAATGATGATGACATCAAGCGCATCAGGAAGGGCTCGACGCAACTGGGTCTGCCGCTGCGACTTCTTGTAATCAAGCCAGAAGCTCGGTGCCAAAGTCCCAAAAACACTGGCGAGGATTCCGTACACCAGACCCCACTGGAAACTCACATAGCCGAATTGGTAAGCCGCTATGCCGAGGGCAAAGGGGATCACTGCGAGGAGAATTCGAATGATGTGATAGAACCAGACCGTTTGCTTCTTGTAGAAGCCGGCTTGCATGATCCGATCCACCAGACTCGCCGAATCTTTGTCCTCGGTTGCAGACTTTGCCGTTGTCGCCGCCGTGCTCGGGAAACTGCTGGCCGAAAGGCTACGATTTGTTCGCCGAGAAACACTCTCTTGACTCAGTTCGTCCACGCGGACACTGACGGCACTTCGGCCCGTGAGCAGTACGCCCACGACCATAAAAAGACACGTTACCGCAATGAAAGCAGCCCCGGCGATCAGTCCGATCTCACCCATAGCACAACCGCTGAGTCACTAAAAGTCAAAGTTAACAATCTTACGAATCCAAATTCCACCGATCGCCATCGAAATCAGGGCTCCCAAAATCAGATTGGGATGCTCCAACAGCTCCAGCGCATACTTCCGGCTGATCAGCAATAGGATGCAATACATGAGGGGAGGCAATCCCATCAAAATCATCGCTTGCAGGCGCCCCTCGGCGGTCAACGCCTTGATCTTGCCTCGAATCTTGTAACGTTCGCGTATCAACTCGGCTAACTTGTCCAGCAATTGCGTTAGGTTGCCGCCTGATTGTCGATGGATGATCAGCGCAAGCACAAAGATCTTGACCTCCAGCAATCCAGTTCGCTTGGCCAAGTCTCTGAGAGCCATGTCCGTTGACATCCCCAGATTCTGTTGTTCGTAACAGTAGGCAAACTCCGCTCCAATCGGTGGCTTAAATTCCTGGCCGACGGCATGCATCGCTTGGGTAATCGTCTGTCCAGCCCTCAGCACACGGCTCATCAATTCCAACGAATCCGGTAGTTGCGAGGTGAGCAACTCGGAGCGCTGGGCCCGTTTAAACTGCACGTACAGGATCGGAATGGGCGCGGAAAGAATACCGCACACGATGCCGACCAGAAGATCGCCCATCAAGAAGCCCGCGATGCCGCCGAAGAACGAGCCGCACAGAAAAGAGATTCCCAACAAACCAGGAAGCGAAAGACCAACCCCCGACTGCTCGAGCATCTGGGCAAGCCGCTCGGTGAGGGTCGGAGTCTCGGCATCCGCCTCCGCTTCATGAGCAAGTCGACCGAGGTCCCGCTCCTGGTTGCCCTGGACCGCTTCGCGCGCTCGCTGTCGCTGTCGCGACAAAAGATCCTGTTCGATCTCCTTGAGGCGGCGTCTTCGCCCGCGTTCGTAAAGGTCGGTGAGGACAAGGTTCACGGAAAAAACCACAAAGAATGCAGCCAGGAACGCGAGCGCCATCACGATCGTTGACGCGTTCATGCCGGAACTCCCTCCGTCTGCAGGATTCGCTCTTCAAACATTTCAACAGGCAACGGAAGTCCCGCACTTTCGAGACGCTCCAGGCAAGATGGGCGAATGCCTGTTGATTGAAAGTAGCCAACGGCACGCCGTTCGGAATCAACGCCCGTCTGCTTAAAGCTGAAAATGTCATGCATGGTCAATACGTCACCTTCCATTCCCGTGATCTCGGAGATGCGGGTGATCTTTCGGGAACCGCCGGTGAGTCGAACCGCTTGGACGACGACATTGATGGCGGAAGCAATCTGCTTACGAATCGTCCATACCGGAACGTCAAATCCCGCCATTCCAACCATCATCTCCAAACGGCTGACCGCATCCCGGGGGCTGTTGGCGTGAATCGTGGTGAGACTGCCGTCGTGTCCAGTGTTCATCGCTTGCAGCATGTCCAGCGCTTCCGGACCGCGGCATTCCCCAACCACAATGCGGTCGGGTCTCATTCGCAACGCGTTGCGAACGAGATCTCGCGTTGTAACCTCGCCTGAGCCCTCAATGTTGCTCGGGCGAGTTTCCATCCGAATCACATGCGGCTGCTGGAGACGCAACTCGGCGGCATCCTCGACCGTGGCGACACGTTCCTCGTGAGGAATAAACCCTGAGAGAATGTTCAGTAAGGTTGTCTTACCACTGCCCGTCCCGCCTGATATCAGAATATTGAGTCGACCCTCGACGCAGGCCGCGAGAAAATCAACCATCTCTTTGGTAATTGACTGATTGGCCAATAAGTCCTCGGCATGCAGGGCTCGCTTTCCAAAACGACGGATCGACACCAGTGCCCCATCGAGAGCCAACGGCGGGATGATCGCGTTGAAACGGCTTCCATCTTGCAATCGAGCGTCCGCCATGGGACTTGTTTCGTCAATGCGTCGCCCAACCGCGCTGACGATCTTTTGAATGATCTTCAAGAGGTGAGCCTCATTCGCAAACCGAACCTTCGTATGCTCGAGCCGCCCCTTGCGCTCGATATAGACGTGGTCGGCGCCATTGATCATGATGTCGGAAATCTCATCATCGGCGAGCAGTGGCTCCAACGGACCAAGGCCGAACGTTTCGTCGATGATCTCCTTGATGATTCGCTCTCGATCTTGTTGGTTGAGCAGATCGGCTCGCTCTTGCAGGACTTGCTCGCAGGCTCGATGAACCTCAAATCGCAGGTCCCCCTCATTCATACCTCCCAACAACGTCAGGTCGATGCGTCCGATAACCTGCTGGTGGATCTCCGCCTTGATGCGTTGGAATTCAAGCTCGCGGGCGTCTTCGCCCCCGTCATCGACGATCTCGCCAGTACTCTCCTCGCTCAGCTCAGCTTGCCGTTCCGAATCGAAGGTATTCTCGGAGTACTCAGACGTCGAGGCGATCTCTTCTGGTGACACGGCGGGCTGATCATAGTCCGGTTCGCGAAAGGAATCGGAACGCTCACTTGATGATTTCTTCCACAATCTCATTTCACACTCGCTTGAGAATCTAGCTTCGGAACGGCTCCATTTAGGCTGTGTGTCAGTGAACAAAGTCGCTTTGCGACCGGGGATCGAGGGCTGTGCGTGACAAAGGGAACGCCTCGATCGTTACAGACAGACACGCGCCGCGGATCGTCGGGAATGACCTCCGAGACCTTCATGCCCAGCGCTGTTTGGACATCTGCCAGGCTGACGCCCATGCGTCGGCGATAGCGATTAACAACTGCCTTTACTTTCGCGGTCGGTACATTTGCCTTCGACAAGAAATCGATCACCCGACTCGCGTGATTCAGCGAACAGAATTCGGGTCGCAGCGTCAATACAATGGATTCTGCTTGCTGAAGTGCCAACGCGTGCTCCTGCCGAAAGGGAAAGCCGACGTCAATCACGACGTAGGGAAACTTCATCCGCGTCATGTGAATCAAACGCCGAATACCTCGAAGCGTGACATCTCGGATTTGTTCGAGCGAAGGCGGCGCAGCGAGCACGTGCAGCCCGCTGGGATGCGCGACCATGCAGTTCTCGAACATGCTCTGATCCATCCGCGACACGTTACGGCAAAAATCACTGATGGAGTGCTTTGGTTTAAGATTCAAGAGCGTCGCGATGTCACCCGACTCAAGATTCAGGTCCATCAAAGCAACCGGACCATGCTTCTTCATCAATGCGGTGGCCAGGTTCACGGCCAACGTACTCGCCCCGCAGCCGCCTCCCGCGGATGCGACAACGATAGATCGCCCTTGACCGACAGTCGGCGGCGGCTCGCTTCGGATTCTCGTAAGAACCGTCTCGAAGTCGCTTTCAAAATCCGCCTGATCGATGTACTGAAACGCACCTTCCTGTAGGAACTTCAGCACCGCTTTCGCCTCTACGGTGGGTCCGACGACGACGATCCGTCCGATCGCAATTTCCCTGACCTCACTGACGAGAGCGTGATACTCAGGTATACGTTCATTACGAAGACCAATGATGATCAGATCGGGCTGGACCCGGATCACGCCGTCGACCACGTTCGCAAAGTCTGCCTCGTCAACATGCGTGCATACGCGTTTGCGTTTCAAAGCATCAATCAAATTTGTCTTCTCGGTAGGATCGTCTGCCGCCACGATAACGCGCATCGAAACTTTCTCTTTCCGTGTTGCTGCCGAGCATTCATTCTCGTCCGTTCATTCCGGCTGTCACGGACGTTGAATGACGACCAGGCCGCTGCTGTTTCCACGCAAGGTCTGAATATGAAGCGGCACTTTTGGTTCTGCCAGCTCCGGTGCCGCAATGTCCTGCTTGACGTCCTCTTCCATCGCCACTCGCGCAGCTTCAACTCTCTTTGCATGCTCATTCATGGCCACGATCGCTGCAGTACCCGACTTGGCAACATCAGCCATGGTCCGGGCCCCGGTTTCGGCAATTCCCGAAAAAAAGTCTCCCAGCCCTGCATACAGGCTCGCCTGTGCGTCGGAGTATCCCTGCGAATATTGGATGTCTCGCCAGGTGATGGGACCCGAAGTAACCAAATTCGCATCCCGTTTGTTACGAAGCATTAGCGTTAGCGTGCCTCCGCTTTGGGCCAACGTCAATCTCTTTCCCTCATCCGGGCTGACCAGCAGCGTAACACTCTTGAGTCCCCGCACAGAGTTTGTCTCTGGGGCGTTGATCATTGAGTCCGAGGCAAGCACTTTCACGTTCTGCAATAACGCAGTCGTTACCGAACCGCCCGTCTCGATTTCCCCGGTTCGCGTCAACAAGACGTCAACAAAGTCACCTGGCAACACGAAGCCCGCAACGCCGGCGGTATTGTTCGGCGTATGAATGGTAAATGCCCGCATCCCTTCTTCCACAAGCGACGCCATCCCGCGCCCCTCCCCGAACTTGCCGACCAATACAGCCTCGCCCTTGCGAAGCGGCACATGCAGAGTCCGACCAAGCACTTCGTCGACATCGCTGACAGACCCCGCTGGCTCAAACCCCTTTGGCCACTCACGCACATTCAACATTTCCCTCGACAAAGATGTCCCAACTAAAGGGATGTCCACCGTCGCGACCACGACGGGCACGGTCTCCAGAGGAGCGGTAACGACTTGCCGGGTCTGTTCTGTCGCCTGGTAGAAACGATAGACGCCAAACGCTGCAGCAGCACCGCAGGCAATCGCGAGGAATAGCACGACCAGCGTTCGCAGTGTCATGAGTCAGTACCTTGTGAAGGACCTTTAAGCTTGAATTCGAATCCCTGGCCCCATGCCCTAGAAACTTGTTAATACGACGCGAAGCACAAGAACTAATAGTAGGCCCGCAGCCAACATCACGCTAAACGGAATCAGGTTACGCCTCTGACCGGGATCGGCAACACGCTCTTGAATGCTTGCACCCTCGTCTTCCGCGAACAGATGCCGTCCAATCGTATGAAGACGCAGCCAAGAAAGCTGAGCATTCAGCCAAACCGCTTGCAGCCCACCTCGCCATGTCAGCACAACCGCCGCGTACAATCCAGTAAGCAGACAGCCTGCCAACGCGATGATGGCAGTCGGAACAACCCCCAACCAAGCGCCGAAACCCATCAATAACTTGACATCCCCAGCCCCGATTGCCCCGCAGAGATAAGGAAGTATCAAAACAGCAAACCCCACGGCGACACCGGTCGCACTATCCCGAAGTCCGCCAAATCCATCGACCCAAAGATGGTAAGCAAGACCCGACAGAAGCAACGGGATTGTCAGAACGTTGTAGATCTTGAACGAACGGATGTCCGTGAACGTTGCCGCCAACGATGCCAACAAGACCGTCGAGAACGGTACCCAAGCGACCTCAGAGAGCGGCGTCAACATGTTCAACTTCCTAAGACAACCCTCACGAACTCAGAAGAGGAGGAAAATCATCGTGAACTTTGTCAAACGCGGAATTCGTCTTTACTCCCACCGAAATCACGATGGTAATAATCACCGCCGCAATGGCGGCAACCATAATCCCGTATTCAACAGCCGTTGCACCCTCCTCCCCACGCAAGAATCTCTTCAACTTGTCATATACCACTACTCAAGCCCTTGTGTTGAAACGTAGGCCCCCAAACGAAGCGGGGGCCTACGAACTACCGCAATGTACCGCTAGGTCTCGAAACACCTCCGAAACGACTACAGGCTGAGTTCAGCCATACTTGAATCGACCTTGTCGAATGCCGAATTCGTCTTGACGCCAACGGCGATCACAATCGTAATGATCACAGCAGCAATCGCGGCTACCATGATTCCGTACTCGACCGCAGTGGCGCCTTCTTCTTCTGCCCAAAACCGCGTTAGAAAATTTCGCATCAATCCTGCCCTATACTATGGAACTCGCATGTGCATCAGGTACCGACTGCCGGTGCCTTCTAAGAGCTCGTTTCAATGCAAGCGGCGTGCCAAACCGAAAAGCAAGTGAATAAGCGACGTACCGCCGTGTATCTGCAAACCTATGGTTGACACCCTGTAAACCTCGGCGGGGTGACACCTGTGCGACTCGAGCGGAATCACTGTGCGAATATTCACCGTGCCAAACCGGGAGCCCAGTCAAGACGCTGGCACCATAACTCCGTAAGCCCTCGTGATCAGATTGCAGGTAGATTGGCCTCATCTTGGCGTCTCTGAAGGCTTTGGTGATTGATCGCATGTCCTTGACCACAGACCACTCCACTCCAAACGACGCGTTCCCGCGGTGGCGAGTGCTTGCAGCGATCGCTGCCACAGCGGCTCTGCTGGCGGCATATTACGGCAACTCGCCAAATTTCCGCTTCTCCGATGGAGGTAAGCTCTTCGGGGGCGACTACTTCCAGGAGTGGTTCGGGGGCCGACTCGTGAATTTGGGATTGCTTGCCGATTGCTACGATCCACGCCGTGCGGAAGCGTTACAAAACAACCCGGACTTCATCGGGTTCTCACGATCGAAATCTCATTTCTTTCCGCTCGTGTATCCGCCGTTTTACTACGCCATTGTCTCACCGCTCTCTCACCTTCCCTACCAAATCGCCGCGGTAGTCTGGGGCGTGGCAATGTCGTGCTGCTATCTGGCTGCGGCGGCGCTGATGGGCGGATATGTGTGGAAATGCGCGCCCCGAGGTCCGGCCAAACTTGCGATCGCCATTTTGCCTGGTGGACTCATGTTCCCTCCCATCGTCGAGTCGCTAGTGACCAATCAGAAAGGGACCTTCTGTCTATTGATCGTGACCACCACGTTCTTGCTGCTGCAAATTCGCCGACCTGCCGTGGCCGGACTTTGCTTCGGCTGGCTGATGTTCAAACCGCAACTCGCCCTGCCGATCATGCTCGTGATGCTGTGGAAGCGGCAGTTTGCATTCTGCTTGGGATGCATGGGGACGCTGTGCCTCTTGGGCATGGTTTGCCTTGCCGTAGGTTTGGATGCGAATAGCCAATTCCTAAGGCTCCTTGGTGCCGCCCCCGAGTACATTTACAGGCATGGATACTCGGTCGCCAGTTCACACTGCGTGGACAGCTTCTTCCA
>JARFQX010000265.1 GCA_029287555.1 Rubripirellula sp.
CGACGGGACGCTGCACACCCGCGGTCTGTTCATCGGCGATGATCATGACACCTTCTTTCAGGCGGCCGAGTTGTCATCCCAGGTCAACATCACCAAACTTGATCGGGCGCCCCACCACGTCGTTGCTTACCTCGATCCAGAGGAGTTCAAGAGCACTTGGCTGGGAAATAAGGCGATCTATCGTACCCGGTTAGCGATCGCCGATGGGGGCCGTTTGACCGTGCTTGGGCCCGCCGTGGAAGAGTTTGGCGAAGACCGCGAAATCGATCGGCTGATTCGCAAATATGGTTACCGTACGAAGTCGGAAATTTTGCAGCTGGTCGAAGAGAACGAAGATCTTGCAGCCAATCCCTCGGCCGCCGCGCACCTGGTTCACGGCTCGCACGAAAACCGTTTCGAGGTGGTTTATGCCGCGGGAGCCTTGACGGCCGAGGAGATCCGCTCGGTCAACTACTCGCCCGGCAACCTCGAAGAACTGATGAGCCGTTACGATATCGCGAAGCTCAATGATGGCTGGCACCGTGACGAAGACGGCAGCGAGTTTTACTTCATCCGCAATCCCGCCCTAGGACTTTGGCAGGCGCCGCAGGCCGCCTGATCGAGTTTGACGGCGCGCCAAGTTATGTGGGTCAAAGCTTCCAGCGTAATGCACTGAACCTGCGGATTGCCCAGAGTTTGTGTAGATGCCAATGGCCAACAAGAAGGTTGCGCGGGTATTCGAAGTAGGCCGAATCAAGCGAAGCGCCGATCCGGCATTGCTCGGCGGTTCAGTGGCGCGAGAGAACCAACGCCGGATCGGCATTGCTGTGCTCCTTGATGCCGGCCGACTCGTGATGCCGGTCTACTCGTCGTCTCGCACTTCGAGATTCCTGGACAACCCTATTAAGTTCAAGACTTATTCTTCCCCGTTATCGCTGGGCGGTTGAGCACTTAGAAAAGAAGTAACTCGTCGGGGTTTCCATCACCGTCCGAATCATCTTCCAAGTCGAGCCAAAGCGGATTCCACTCGTCGTATCCGGTTAGTGCCAGGTCGGTCACATTCGCGTAGTAGTCAACGCTGCTGTCCAGACCGCTCACCCAATCGCTCTGGAAAACGCCGTTCCCGCCAGTTGTCCCCTCTAACGATTTCCCAGCAAACTGAACCGTAACATTCGCGTTGGCGACTAAATCGTCCCCATCATCGGCTTGGCCATTCCCGTTCGAATCCGCGCGGACCTCTACGAGCACTCGCCACTGTTTTCCGCCTCGGCGAGATTGGAATGCGATGTTCGCTACGTAGAGCGGATTGGTACTGGGCTGTATCGAATCGTCATCGAGAATCGTCGCGGAGCCTTCCGCATCGCCGAGCTGAGTGCCCTGCGCATTTGTCAGACTGACCCGGAAGACCTCATCGGCTTCGACCTCGGTGTCATCGATCGTTGGGACTACGATCGAACGGCTGGTCTGGCCAGGGGCAAACGTTAGCGTTCCGGCGACAGCCTCGTAATCAAGACCCGCAGCAGCGACGTCGTCGGAGGACAGGAAATCGACGCTGATCGGAAGAGCACTGGCCCTGGACAGCGACACATCAAAAACCGCGGCTGAAGCGGGAATGATGCGGTCGACCACTGGCAAGCCACGATCCCCACTGACGTAGACGACATCGTTCTCATCAACCATAACGGTGACTCCGGAGCGTTCCAGGGAAACTTCATCGATCACCTCGCCCGAGCTACCATCGAGCTTGAGGATTGTGGTGCGTCCGGAAGGGGCATCCGTGCTTACATAGTCCACATAGCTCACATAAATCGAACCATCATTGCCGACGTCCATCCGGCCCATGGAGACGTTCGATGCCGGAAGGCTGATCGTATCGATCAGCGCACCGCTCGCGCCGTCGTAGCGGATGATTTCTCTGGGAAGAGTGTTGGTGACGTAAAGATCACTGACACCGTCGCCTGTGAGATCTTCACCAAAGACGGCAGAACCCAGGTTATCAGCGGCGTTGGAGATAAACGTCCCAAGCGATTGAGCGTTTACAACGTCGTAAATTTCAATGCTGTCGGTTGCGGCGCTCGCTGCATACAGATGGCCGCCGTCGCCAAAGTCGAAACTCGTCACTTCTTGCAGTCCCGAGACGGCAACATCAATGAACGTTCCGGTTTGACCGTCGAAACGCAGAATCTCGTTACTTTCTGGATAGCGGTTTGAGCCACCGCTGGTCACATACAGATTGCCATCGGGACCGAATCGCAAATCAATCGGATCGACTAAGCCACCCGCTCCGGAATCGACAAAGACGTCAATCGGCTTCCCACTCACGCCGTCAAATCGCAGCACTTCGTTTTGACTGCGACTGACGACATAGAGATCTTGATGACCGTCACCGTTCCCGTCAGGTCCGAGCGAAAGACCACGCAACTGCATTTTTGAGCTGTTGGTTGTGACGAAGCGCTCGACCACGCCAAACTGATTGCTCCCCTCGATGCTGACGGCGTCCGCAATTGACACGCTCGAGTCATCATTCTGAATCGTTCCAGTCGCGGAGTTTGCCGCTAACGTTGCATCCGCAGAAGCCGAAAGATTGAGTTGAAACGTCTCGAAATCCTCCTCGATTGTGTCGCTGTTGACCGCAACGTTGATTGTTTGAGTCAGTTCGGACTCACCGGCCGCAAAGTCGAACGTGATGGAACCGCCGGCAGCCAAATAGTCACTGTCCTCTCCCGTTCCGCCATCTTGGGCAGTGACGTCGGCAGTGGAGTATGCAATCTGCACCGATGAAGGTGAGCTCACATCACCGAGACGCCTGGCCGTCACAGGAAACGAGAGTTGAGTTCCGCTGGAATCTCCCTCGACGACATTCGAATCGGCCGAGAAGACCAGCGTCGTTGGCTCGGTTCTGAGACCATAGTCCCAGTTGAGAATTTCTTGTTTCTCTGCGTTTGCGCCAGTAGAGGACGTGAAACCGACCCAGGCTCGTCCCGCGTCCAGATCCAAGGTCGTCGACAGATCGAGCGGAACTTCCAGGACCGGATTGATCAGATCGTCCAGGAAGATTTCCATTGTGCCTGGCCGGTAGCTGATCTTGGCGGTGTGAACGTCTCCGTCATCCATGATCGAAGGAGTATTGTAGGAACCCAGTGATGCGGATTCTTCATGACTGTTCGGTGAGGTGCCGAGCGTGTGCACGCTGATGTGACTGTGGCTGGGATCGTTGAGCTGGAAGTTTTCGTAGGTGTCGAATTCGATGGCAACGCTGTTGGGCAGATTGAGATACCCGAGGGATGCGCCGTGATCCGATACATACTGCGGGTCATGATTCTGAATGACGAACGCAAATCCGGCGCCTCCGCCCAAACGAAAATCGAAGGTCGTTTCCCAAGCGTTGGCGACGGATTGTTTTTCATTGAACCAAGAGGCCCCATTGCTTTGTGG
Source organism: Rubripirellula sp. (assembly GCA_029287555.1). Lineage (GTDB taxonomy): Bacteria > Planctomycetota > Planctomycetia > Pirellulales > Pirellulaceae > Rubripirellula. The sequence continues at coordinate 3,415 of JARFQX010000265.1, forward strand.
TCTCGCTGGCGTGAGTTCTAACGATGCATCGGCTCCCGCCGGCGCCGAAGCCGCGTTGACCAGATGAAGCCCATCGGGGTTCGAAAAATCGGGGAAAGAGATCGTCGGGATCAACGGAAGATCAGGCATCACGCTAACGATTTGAACGTTATCCACATTTGCGATCTCGTTCCTGCGATCGACTAGGCTGCGGAAACGCAGCAAAACGTCGGAAGACGCGTAGTCAGACAGGTCGACCGATTGGCTGTGCCAAGCATTCTCTGCGTCAAAATCTCCTCTCAGTTGCCGAACATTATTTATCCACGACGCGCCACCGTCGCTTGAGATATCGAGAGCCAGATACTCTCCGCTGTCCAATCCGTTGGAGATTTGCCAATCGAAGTTGAGCTGCGCGGACTCGTTTCCTGTGAGGTCGATGCTCTGAACCAGAGTCAGTGTGGCGTCAGATGCATTTCCCCGAACCTGGGCGGAATAGCTGCCGTCGGTGGCTGCTTGACTCGAGCGGTACCACGCGTCCTGCCCATCTTCGACCCATCGATTCGACCAATGGTTGGAGTCCACCCCCGATTCAAAGCTTTCCGCGAACAGTAGATTGGCTGCCAACAAGCATCTCGCCTCCAGCGATTCAAGGCGGCATCGACGCCAGAAAGATTTAAAGAGTCTTCGATCATATCGGCGATTGTTCGTTACAGTCATCCCAGTTTTCTCGGTCTTGCGTTATGCTGGAGTCGTTTGAGGAACCGGATTCGCTTGGCCCTTGAGCACGGGTGTAGCCGGCGTTCTATTAGTCAATGCGAAGTCGTAAGCGGAAACCTGTAATTCGATCTGAGTTTTTTTTCGGAGCCCGAACGCGCTTCCTGCCCGTTTCGAACTCTTGTTGCATTAGCCCAGCCCGAAGTATTCTCCGAGTGACGCGATGAAGTCGATCTCTCACGTCTTGACTTCCATTCATGACGGCGATCCGTCCGCCGCTGACCAATTGCTACCTTTGGTGTATGACGAGCTGCGCAAACTGGCGGCACGGCGTGTTTCCCAAGAAGATCCTGGCGTATCGCTACAAGCGACCGCACTGGTTCATGATGCCTACCTCCGCCTCGTCAACGTCGAAAACCAGCAGCGTTGGGATTCTCGCGGTCACTTTTTTGCCGCCGCGGCTGAGGCGATGCGACGGATCTTGGTCGATCGAGCCCGGAAGCGGGGTGCGATTCGGCATGGCGGGGGTCGACATCGGATCGGTCTTTCCGACGTTGACGTAACGGTTGACCGGCCGTCGCCCGAAATCGTTTCGCTCAGCAACGCGCTGGATAAGTTGGCAGAGATCGATCCGCGAAAGGCAGAACTGGTGAAGTTGCGATTCTTCGCTGGTTTGACCACCGATGAGGCGGCCGAAGTGCTTGGAGTCTCTTCGTCGACTGCCAACAAGGATTGGAGGTATGCCCGCGCATGGTTGCGACTGGAGACCCAAGAGGACTCCCTCGCATCCTGAGATTCATGCCGAACTCTTCCAGAGCTGCAGTACGACTGCTTCTCC
>JARFQX010000268.1 GCA_029287555.1 Rubripirellula sp.
CTCGTGCTCGTGCTCAGCGAAGCGGTGCTCGCAATTGAAAAGGATGGTAAGAGCCGCGACTATTGATTCGAGCACGAGCACCGTCGCGAGCGACTGAGCACGAGCACGAGCACGAGCACGAATAGCAATTCACAATTGCGCACACTTATCTAGGGATCAGCGTCCACTTGCTGCTATGGCGCCGTGTTCTTCATCGACTTCATGGATTCGAATAATCCGAGAAGTTGTTTGACGATCAGTTCAGACGCATTCTCTTGCACGAAGTTGGTTCCCAGCCAGGTTTCATAGCCTCCGAGACGATGCTGGCGTGGCGTTGGCAGGTAGCCGTAAGATCCGTTCGCCAGCTCGATGGTGAAGATGTCCTCAAATTGGGAGGATTTCTTCAGCTCCAGTCCGATCTCCGTGAAAACCTCGAAGGGAATCGCGGTAACCCCGAGGTCTCCAATTTGCAGCGTTTGCAGTGGCACCTCGACCGTTTCCGGTGCTTCCATGATCTTGTCGATACGTTCCGCGTAGATGGCCTCCCGACGGTGACGCCGCTCGGCATCCTCGCTATCCGTAACGCTTGCCAGGTATTCGATCATCTCGGGAGTCGGCTTGCGTACCTGCAGCTCCAGGTCACATGCCGCAGCGGCTAGCTTGACCCAATCGTGGAACTCGACGTCCCCATGTGCCTCGGCGACGCGCTGGGCGACCTTGCGAGCGACTTCTTGCATCTTCTCGTACGGCTTGTAGCGTTTCGGGTTCTGGTTTCGAAAATCGATGTTGTTCACGTCTCCACTTGTGCCGTTGGACAACATGCCGACGAAAGCCGGAGTGACATCACCGGCTCCAAGTAAATACTCGATTTCCGAGGCGAAATAGCCGAAGTAGTCCGCGGAGACTTCCCCTTTTGGAACGCCACCGACGTAGTGCAGTGAGTAGTTTGCCAGCAGCGCAATCGGCGTCCCATCCAACCGTTGAACCGAGATGAAACTGATCTCCGGGTCGACCGGTCCGGCCTGGCGATCAAGGGCGGCGTTGCCTCGAGGTGGGTTCATGCGCACCTGGTCGACGCCCCCGAAAGGATTGGCGGCTAGGCTCGGGTTGGTGACGAACCAACGTCGATTGAACACTTCCGTAGGCTCTTGCGCACTACCCCAACCAATCCGTGCGGGCTGCAGCTGATTCAATGCGCAGCGCACTCCATCCGAAATCCGCCGGGCGATAAAGGTCTGGTACTCGTTCAAATCGTCTTGCTGAAGAACTTTGCTGGGACCGCGGGCCGTGGTTGCCGAATGGGTGTGTGTCGATGCCATCAACATGTTGCTCGTGGGAATATCCGTCGCCGCGTGCAACAGTCGTTTCGCCTCGTCGAATACTTCACGTGGAATGCCGACATTGTCACAGAGCACCATGACCAGCTTCGTTGATCCATCATCCAGTACGAGGCAACGGGCGTACAGTTGGTCGTGGATGTGAGTGGCCGGCGTCGGCACCCATCCGCCAACGATCAATTCGCCCAAAGGCGGTGTGATGTTGCTAACGGCCGCTCCCGCGCGAAACACGTTTTCCGCAGCCACGAAAATCGGGACGGCCAAACAGGCTGAAACAAAAACAAGACTCGCAGTAACACGCCGGAGAGCGAGGATATGAATTGACATCTTCAGGAACCCACTTGAGAGTTTTACGTTGCGATCTTCGACATCCCAGAATAGCAGTTCCGCTTGCTGGAGGCGAAATGGGAAGCGGATGTCTTGATGCAATCCGGGAATCCACGCTGGGGAGCAACCGCGCCGGAGCGTGACACGGCCAATCTTAGCCGTGAACACGGGTTACCTGCGTCGTGAAGAAGTTCTAAAGCGTCTTCGAGAAGATGCGATAACGCTTGTACGGCTCGCAACCAGCGGCGTCGAGGATACTTCGCATCGGCGCATTCGACTCCAAGATCCACGACATCTCACAGCCCGTAACGCCCTGGGGTACGAACTTTGACCGGCACTGATCGATCATCGACAGGGCAATCGATGCGCCGAGTCGCGTGTTTTGATGCTTCTTGAGAATGCCCATGAGGGGAACTCGCACCGAACGAAAGGGGGCGAATCGAAGTCGCCAAAGCAGTCGAATCCAGCCAGTCGGCAAGAGTCGCCCGTTCAAATCCCCGATGAACTCGTTCAGATTCGGAAGGACGATCATGAATCCCGCAAGTTCACCTTCGTACTCGGCCAGCATCACCGAGCCACGACTAATGAGAGGTCGCATCTCACTAATGAGGTGATCCGCTTCAGCATCGGTGGGCGGGACGTATCCCCAATTGTCCGACCAGGAATCCTTGAACACCTCCAAGACCTGACGCAATTCGGACCGGTAGTTCTTTTTGTTCAGGGGTCGCAAGACGATTCGATCATCCCGCGAGACGCGCTCGACGATTCGCCCGATACGCGCCGTGTAGGGTCTCGAAATGTCCAGCATGTAAGCTTGCAGGTCCATCGCCTTTGCAAGCCCGAGCTCCGACATCAAGGAGCCGTAGTAGGGATGATGATGGCCCATCATTACGTACGGAGGATACTCAAAACCGTCGACGAGCATTCCCAGTTCATCATTGACCGAGAGATCGAAGGGGCCAAGCATTCGCGTCATGGCTCGCTCCCGAAGCCACTGCTCGGCAGCCCCCAACAGAGACTTCGCCGTGGCAAGATTGTTCTCGCATTCGAAGAATCCGAAGTGGCCGGTTCCTTCCCCGTGAAATTGTTGGGCGAGTTGACACACTTGAGCCGTGATCCTGCCAACGACTTCTCCATCACGCTCTGCCAAAAACGCGGCCACTTGAGCGTGTTCGAAATAGGGATTCGAGTCAGGCGAGAGCCTCTCACGCAGTTGAAGCTTCAGCGGTGGGACCCAAGACGGGTCCTCTTTGTAGAGCGACCACGGCAAATCCAAGAAGACTTCTCGATCGGCGCGGTTCTTCACAGGCCGGACCGCGACCTTGGTGCCCGAGTCACCTAAGTGCCTCGCGTGTTGAAACCGACCGCCCCGCCGCGCTAGACGTCGGGAATCGCGCTCTTTCGTCGCCGCGCGTTCGTTCGTCGCCGTGCAGATT
>JARFQX010000307.1 GCA_029287555.1 Rubripirellula sp.
GCCGCCGCGGTTCCAATCGCTCCGACGCCGACCGGATCTGCCGACGTGGGTTCAAGGTTTTCGAATCGAGCGGCGATCAACAACGGTCCAAACTGGGGACCGCCGCCGTGCTGGGACATGAAGTCGGAGTCGTAAGCCCAGAGTCGATAAAAGAAGCCGTCGGTCCCAAATTTGACTCTCAGAGGTGCAACAATCGCCTCACCCCCTTGTTCGCGGCGAATCATCTCGCGAATGAACGTCGGCAACTCGGCCGTGACGAGCGAAACGGGATAGCGACTTTGAAACGTGGCCGGTGGAATGCTCTTGTCGCTGTTCTCGATTTTGATCACGACGCCGCCTAGATCGCCGACCGCATCAATTTGAAAGTAGTGATCGCGTCCCAGTTGCTCTTGGCGATCAATTTCGGGAACCGCAATCCGCGTGACTTGCACCGTCTCCAGTTCCATGTGAACCCACTGACCGACCAATTCCTGAGGCGTGCGCAGCAGTGCGACGGGATCGGCCGGTTCGGCCGCGGGCAAATCCGATCGCCCGTCCAGTGCGGCGGCGGTCGCCAACATCGCGTAGAAAGCGTTGCCATCCTCGGCAAGCAGCGGGCGTCGATTGCGGGCAGCGACCCCAGGGAGTAAACCGAGGTCAAATCGCTCTTCGGAAAGCAATTGCTGTCCCAGGTTGCGATAGGTTTTTGGAAACCATCGCACGCTGTGGGAAACAACGGCCACCGCTTGTTCCGTCGAATCGACAACCACGCCGGCCGTCGCGACACGGTCGCCGACTTGCACGCCCTGCGGCGGACTCGATGAAATCAATCGCACCGAACGTTGTTGTACCGAACGTTGTTGTTCAGAAACGTCTTCAGAAACGTCTTCAGAAACATCGATGACGAACAGCTGTGCGAATTCCAGGTACTCCACGAGTTTGGTTGGTACGTCGAGCCGCGAAATCTTCTCGACGATGCCTTCGACGTTGACCACGTCGCCGATTTCCGGCTCGAGGTCGGGCTCGGCAAGCTGGTTCAGCGTGTTTGGATCGAGCGTGCGAAGTCGATAAACCAGTTTCGAAAGCTCCCCCCGAGCCTCTTCGCTCTCGGGCGGATAGGCGGCGTCAATGCGATCTCGATCAAATCCGCTGAGCAGATCGATCGCGGATTCGGCGCAGCTGATGCGGTTTGCCCCGATGACGAAGACACCGACGATCAACAGAACGATACGGACTCCGGTGCTTGCTTTGGACAGCATCATCAATCCTCGTGGGAGGCGTTGGGCGGTTCTTCATGGTGCCCCAACTCGCGGAGAAACGAATCGGGTTCGGCTCGGTGAGATGTCCGCAATTCCCTCGCCCGTTTCGCTGCGGCAGCCGTTCGCCACATGACCCCAATGGCGAAGGCAACACCGATCAGGCTGGCGAGCACGATCGGCCACCAAGCGGGACCCGAAACCTGGGGCTCGGAGGATTCGACGCTCTGGGGTGCTTCGCTTTGATTGATCGGCGCGGACGTGACGGCGCCAACCACCACCGGCGCAAGGTCCGCCCCGATTCCCGATTGGTAGGCAAGCCGCTTCAAGTAGCGGCCCACAACGGTAACCTCGGGTCCCTCGAGCTTGGTCGACTGCGCATCGACGGCCGCCACCGAGTCGGGAATTGAGGGGACGATCGACACCATCGGTCGATCCGCACCGTCGATCGGGCGCAGCCAAAGTTGCCAATAGTGCGTGATTCCAAACGGATTATCCTGGGCTTCGATTCGTTCGACGCGGGCCACGCCGCCGCGCACGCGGACCCATTGGTTACGAAAGACGTCGGGCTGCTGCAGCAGAGGGATCACACCTGTGGAGACGACGCCGTGGCGCGGAACATTACTTGCTTGGTCAAGGAACCGATAGAGACTGTCGAAGTCTCCCGCTCGCCACACGCTTCCATCGACGACCCGGTCGGTGGCGGCCTCGTCCAGCGCGGTCAACATCGCAGCCAAGATGGGTAGGGCATCTTTTGGCACCCCGACGCTTGGGACCGGCTTCCCCGCATCGGGAGCCGCCGGATCGGTCACTTCCGATGCCTCATCGTCGCGGTTGACGGTGTCCCCATCGACGCTGTGGCGGTCGACCGTGTCCCGATCGACGAACGAGTTGAATGCCCGCAGCATCTCCTCCCAGGCACCGCGTGCGGCTTCGCTGATGTCGTAAAGCGAACGGAGCGTGATTGAAACCGATTCGATGGACGACGGGACTTGGGAAACCTTCTTGCCTGCATTCCATCGTGTCAGGGCGAGCCACCACTGTTGCTGGTCGGTTGGTAACAAGTCCGCCAGGATGGCCTCGGCGATGCGTCGGTTCTCCGCAGTGACCAACGGGCCGTCCGCTTGACCGTCTCGCGATGCACCACTTTCCAATTTCTGCCGGTGATCATCGATCAGGTTCGCGATGCCAGCATTTGGCGCGATGCCAGCATTCGGCGCGATCCCAGCATTCGGCAACGAAGCGTCCGATTGACCACCATCCTGAAGAGCGGCGGTCGAAGCCACCAGCGAGGGATCAAAGAACACCTGGTACATCGCCGGCTGCGACGCCTGCCGCATGACCACAATCACCAAGGCCAAGCCGAGGATCAGTCGGATTAGGCGGCGATGATGGCTGGTCGCATCGCGGTGACGATTATCCCGACGATAAAGGCTGTCTTGATTGAACTGGGAGGGGATACGCATTAG
>JARFQX010000376.1 GCA_029287555.1 Rubripirellula sp.
TATTCATTGCACGCCGCAACGCGGCAACTCGACGTTCAAGCTCGGCGACCAACGAGCCCGGCAGCCCCTTGGGCACGCGGTCCATGTCGACATACATCGACGGAGCCGCCTCCATCAATCGCTGCAGGGAATGCCGATCCACTTCCGTATCTCGCAACACCAAGTGCTTCAACGCAAACCCGTCGGAGCAAATCAGATCGACCAATTCTGAACCGACCTCGCAACCGGATAGATCAAGCGTTTCGAGGCCACCGTTTCTCAACAACCGACGCAGCTTCGACGGAGCAATCGGCACCCCAGCGAGATAGAGCTCGCTGACCTGAGTCAACTCGCCCAACGCATCGGCAGCTGCATCATTCAGGGGAACTCGCTTGATTGACACGCGGCGCAGCGACTCAATCCGGCTGAGCCATCCGATGGTCTCCACCGAAATCTCCGTATCGTCCAGATTGACTTCCCACAGGCCGGTCAATGAGGACCAGTCGCGAATCACATCGTCGTTGAGGGATGTGCCAGGCAAGGCCAAGAACGTCAGCTCACGGAGATTGCCGATCCGGCGGAGCATGTCTTGAGAGACGGCCGGATACGCAAGTGTCAAGCGATCCAGCGCATCGCAGCGGAGCACTTGATCAACCACCTCATCGTCGATCCCTTCGCCACCGCCGGTGAACCACTCCAGATCGCGCAGTCCTTCGAACGTCGCGTTCTCTGGCCACGGCCCTTCCACCGCGAAACCTCGCAAGCCCGCCGCGTTGCGGATCTCAAGCACGTCTGGGGTACGCGTGAGTCGAATGTTGGTCCTCAATTGCGGCAGGTCGACAATGCGAAGTTCCCGCAACTGCTCCAGCGGCGTCAGATGGAGCTCCTTGAGTTGGTCTCGACCCCGCAAATCACACAGCGCCAGTCCTTTGACATGACTCCTCAGGACTTTCAAGTTGGGAAATCGATCCAGCAGCCAGGTCAGGGCGTCCTCCGCCAGCGGTGTGCTACCAATATTCAGGGTTTCCAGCTGACGCATTCCTTCCAGCCCCTGAACTTGATCGTACACCAATCCCGTGTGACTCAGGTGCAGATGCCGTACACCCGAGTTGTCCGAGAGCGATGAAAGGTCGTTGCACTCCAGCGGCAAATAGGAAAGATCCAACACCGTGGGGCCCTGCATCTTCCCGAAGTGATCAATCCAACTCTGACACCGGTCGGGATCCACCGCTTGGGGAAAGACCCCACCCACCAAGGTCGTCAGAAAGGAACCGAGCGAGAATTTGCGGAGCCCTCTCGCCCGCGAGATCGATAATCGCTCCAGGTCGCGTGCGAAACAATCAAACTTACGCAGACTGTCGGCCCCGTCGATCTCGAGTGATCGTACCCAAGTCATTCCCGGTATCTTCGTGTTCGTACTGATCACGAATCGCAAGTCCGCAATCTCCTCATCGACCCGAGCCAGGCGTGGAACGCTCTTGAGACACAAATCATGTTTCTGAACGCGATCGATGCAAAGCCTCTCGAGCCGCGGCAGATCAATCAAACGTAGCGACAGCACGGCATCGTTCATGATCTCGCTGCGCCGCACGACGCGAAGAACGCGCAGACGAGGCCAGTCCTCGAGAGTCAGCGAAGCGGATATCCCATCCTCGGGTCGCGATAATGAGAAGCTCTCGACGGTCGACGACCAGCCCGGCTTACCAATTCGATCGAGTTCAATATTCGTGAAGGAAAGGTCGACCTGCCTCAATGGCATCCGGTCGAATCGCCTCAACTGCTCCGAGTCGAGGTTGGTTCGGGACAATCGAAGTTGTCGCAGCCAAGGCAAAGCGACAATTGCGTTGAGATCGGAATCCGCCAAGTCTCGACGGCTGAGTTGCAAAGCGCAGAGATGTGGGTTGCCCGAGAGTCGGTGCAACGGCCGAGAATCAAAATCGCCGGCGTAGCAGTGAATCGAAGCGAGCGAGGAAGCGGAGCAGATCGCATTGGCGACCTGTTGACTGGCTCCGAAGACGTGCACCTCGCGAAGGCGTACAAAACGGCGTTTCAAACCATCGGGAACATGATCGTTGATCGCCGCTGGCAACCAGCAACTCAGGCAGGAACTGCCGATCCGGGAGACCTGCCGGGCAAGCCTCTGGTCCTGCCGAGACGTCGAGTACTGCCATCCGAAGATCGCCCCCGGCACGGCCACGATAGCCAACGCAACACTGCAGTCGAAGAAGCGACGCAGGATGTGGGAGTCAGGCCGCTCGATCATCTTTCGTCGCCGGATCTGACAGAACAGGTAGACTCCCACTGCGATCAGCAAACCAAAGGCAAGGTTGTACCCAAGCCGCCACGGAAGCCAGAGACGATCCTGCACCACCAATCCATCGCCGTAGCGAATCCAGTAGCGGAGCGGCCAACCCGCCATCACGGGCAGAGTTTGATGAATGCGAAAGCTGCCCCCATTAGGAACTTCCAAAAATCCAACCCAATCCAACTCCGTCTCGACGTACTGATAGGGAAGGTTGGCCAGAGCGAACGCCACCAACACGATCGTGGCGAGGAGCGTCCCGGCAAGCCGGCTCTTGAGCAACAGCCGACGTGGATCGGTGGGATCCGTCAACCTGGTCGGGCCAGAGATCATGTCCAGTGCCTCAGACTCGCTGCGTTTCAGACCAATCCGCTGGCTCGAAGCGATTGTGGGCTCCGAGCGTGACGGGCTCGGAAGAGCATAACACAGAGGGCAAGAGGTCGTCTGCAGAATTTGCCCAGACAGGCAGCAGCGGCGTGGTCGAGGCAGCAGCGACGTGGTCGAGGCAGGACGCACGAGGGTAACGGCATCCGGGGGATCACGCCCCTAGATCGTGCTTCTCGTTCCCGTCCTCGTCGTAGCGATTGATGGCAAAATAGACGAAGGGAACGGGCAAACAGGGAAGCAGGACGAGGAAGAACATGCCCACCAGGAAGCTGAAGATGATCGTCAAGACGACAAAGGCCGTCCACAGCCACCAGGTATCACGCCATAATCCCCAAAGTTGATTCGTCATCGCGGACCTTCGAATCGCCTCTTATTCAGTAAAGCGGTTGCTCTCTGCCTTGCGGATCGACCTGCCACGGCATCCACAGGATCAACGGGTCGGCGACATTCAAGTCGCTCTTGCGGGGTGGAATCTCCGTCGGCTCCATTTCGATCGAGCGAGTGTCGTACTTTTCGTGGAGCCGGTCCAGGTCACTCTCCAGGTCCAGCTCCATCTGCTTCCTTTCGTTCTCCAAATCCTCCAGCGCCTGTTCCGCGCGACGAACATCATCGCTCTGTTGTGCCGCGTAGCCAACACCCCGCGCCGCGGTCGACATCTTCGTCCGCCTGCCACCCATGAGTCCTCCCAACAGCGCGCCGACGATCGACGAGCCAGCGGAGATCATCGACGTACGAGACTGACTCCGCTCCCGCTCCAAACGGGCACCCGCCGTTTCAATCTTCTTGACGAGCGAGTCAACTCGCGATCGATACTTGTCCCTCAGCTTTTCAATCTCCTCATCTCGCTGTTCTCGCAATCGTTGGGTGAAGTACGCGCGAGCATCGGCTTGGTCACCGGGCGGCGCGTAGCCGGAAACCAGTGGCGACTTGAAAATCGTCATGTTGTTGTGTCGATACAGGTAATCTCGAAACTTGCTTCGAAACGATCGATACTTGCCCTTGCTCAGCAATTCACTGGGTAGATCGGCGAATCCAAAGTCGTCCTCGGGATCGTTCACAAGGTCTGCGTCTTGCGGCAACGGAATACTCGATTCCCACAAGTCGGCGGGTACGCCGCGGTAACACGGCAAGATCCGCTTGGCATCCTTCCAAACATCAAGATCCGCTGTCTTGCGAATGAAATGCATCGACCCTTCGGCGTAGAGGGCGGGTCGATAGACCAGCGCGGCCTCCGCTTGCGGTCGCTGATTGAGTGCCAAGAAACGCTCCTCGATGCCGGCGGGCACGGGAGGTCGCGGCACCAGTGCAACCGTTGCTGGCACCGGCTCGGACGAAGCGGGGGCCGATGACGCGGCCGGCTCAGACCTCGCCCTGCGCTGACTCATCAATCGACTGATTTGACCTCGCGCCAGCGGACCGGCCAGGAAGGACATGGCCCAGCGGGTTTGAAACACATCGGGCGCCTCGTCGTGGACGTTGTTCATCAAGAAGACGCGTTTGCCTAGTCCTGAAAGCGCGCGATCCATCGTGCCACGATCCAGCGTTTGCCCGGCCTGCGTTGCCGCCCCTTCGAGTCCGTCAAGCACGCGGGCTTTGTCCCGCTCGGTCTGCAAACGCCCCAGGAACCACGTGCCGATGTTCGAAAGACCCTTGTAATCCAAATCAACCGGGTTCTGCGTCGCCAAGACGATTCCGAAACCGAAGGCCCGCGCCTGTTTGAGCAGCGTCAACATCGGCGGCTTTGACGGGGGATTGGATACAGGCGGAAAGTAACCCGCCACCTCGTCCATGTAGAATAATCCTCGCAGTGAGCTGGTCCCCGATTGCGTGCGGACCCAAGCGAGCAACTCATTGAGCAGAATCGTGACGAAAAACATCCGTTCGGTGTCGCTCAAGTGCGCGATCGAAATGATTGACAATCGCGGCCGACCCTCCGCCGTGTACAGCAGGTTCTTGATCGACAACCGTTCCCCCTGCAACCATGACGCGAACGCCGGCGAGGCCAGAATGTTGTTCAAACGCATCGCCAGCTTGCTGCGGTCCGTCGGCGACATGAACGAGTCAAGGTCAACGACGCCAACCCGATCGAAAGGAGGTTTCTGAATCAATCGAACGAGTTGACTGACACTCAGGTTCCTTCCTTCACTCCATTGGTGATGCAAGATCGAAGAGAGCAGAATGTGCTCGGGCGACGTCATCGGATCGGCCTCGATTCCCATCAGCGCGAGTAAGCCCGAGACCGCACCGGTGATGCGTTCGGCCACGAGTTCCGTATCCTGCATCGCGTCGGGGAGCGGAGCGTCGAAGCTCTTGAGCACCGTCAGCGGCAAACCGATGTTGCTGCCGGGTGTGTAGATCGCCATGTCCACCGATTCCTTCAACTTCCGGATTCGGTTCGCCGTTTGCCCCCAGGAAGCGAGGCCGTCGCGCCACAGGCTTGCCTTTTCCTCGGCCAATTGCTCAAGCGTGATCCCCTTCCGCCGCGCCTCGCCTTCATCGACCCACGGCTGAAAATCGCTCGGCCTTAGCTCGGGAAACGTCAACAGCAAATTCGCGAGATCGCCTTTGGGATCCAAACAGATCGCCGGAACGCCATCGAGCGCCGCCTCCTCGAGCAGCGAGATGCACAAACCCGTCTTGCCGCTACCGGTCATCCCCACACACATCGCGTGCGTGCAAAGATCGCGGGCGTCATACATCAACAGGTCGTCGAGTAGCTCTCCCGAATCAAGGTCGTAGCGGCGGCCAAGATAAAAGGACGCAAGCTTCTCAAAGACATCGGCGGACGGCGTGGACATGGTTTCCTGCATCAAGCTGTCTGAGTCGGGACTTTCCTGATCGGACACGCGGACGAGTCGATCTTGAGACGGCTCCGACCCCGCGTGACGCCCAATCGTAACGCAAACCGTCGATTCGGACGGGGGCTCACCAACGACGACGCCCAAAAGCGTCTCGGTCCTCAAAGACTCGGACCGGACCGGAGCCTTGCGTCTTGAATTTGCGCTTTCAGCCGAGCCATTGAAAAATCGTAACCCAACGCGTCAGGGCTTGTTGATTTAATCGAAACCCGACGCGTTAGTTTTGTAGTTTCGCTATTGGATGTTACCCTCCCGCTTGCGCTCGGGGTCGGACGCGGTAGCGGCCGGGGGAGGGCCCTCTCCGGGCCTGAGAGCCCGACTCTCCCAGAGGGAGAGTGACGCAAATTGCTTCGCGTTTCCTATCGTTATTCATTGGAACTGTGGTTTCCAAATCGCTCGAAAGCGCAACTTTAAAACTGACCCGTCGGGTTACGAAGAAAGCGCAACTTCAAAACTCGCGCGTCGGGTTGGAAAAGAATCGCAACTTCAGAAGCCTTGCCTTGCGGCCCAATCCTCCAAACAGGAGAGAGGCATCCCTCCAACAAGCAGGAGGCGATCGGCGTTGCGAACGAGCAAGGTTGAAAAGGGACGACCGTCACGTCAAACTTCCAATCCCGGTTTGCCTCAGCGTGACCCTCCGTCAATTACTGGACGCCCGAACTGGGCAAGGAACCATCCATGCTTGATTTGTACGACAAGATTCAAGACGCTTGCTCTGCCATCCGAAGCAAGTTCAATCGGTCACCCAAGGTGGCGATCGTCCTGGGTACCGGCCTGGGCGACATCGTCCGTGACATCGAAGTCGAAGCAAGCATCGAGTACGGCGAGATCCCCCACTTTCCAACTTCAACGACGACGAGCCACCGTGGACGACTGGTTTGCGGCCAAATGGCGGGCGTGCCGGTCGCCGCGATGGAAGGACGTTTCCATCTCTACGAAGGGTACTCGCTGAAGCAAATCACCTTGCCGGTCCGCGTGTTCAAGGAACTGGGTGCGGAACTCTTGATCGTCAGCAATGCCTGCGGAGGTCTCAACCCGTATTTCCGCGCCGCTGACATCATGGTGATCGAAGATCATATCAACTTGATGGGCGACAACCCGCTGATCGGAATCAACGATGATCGGCTTGGCCCCCGCTTTCCCGATATGTGTGAACCGTACGACCAGCAGTGGATTGACCGCACCATCAAAATCGGACGCGATCTGGGACTGGGCATTCACAAAGGCGTCTTCGTTGCGGTGGCCGGTCCGAATTTGGAAACGCGGGCCGAGTATCGTTTCTTGCGAATGATTGGCGCCGATGTGGTGGGAATGAGCACCGTTCCCGAATCGATCGTCGCCGTTCACAGCGGGTTGAAGACCATCGGACTCAGCGTGGTCACCGACATGTGTTTGCCCGACGCCTTGGAACCGGCCAATGTTGAAGAAATCATTGCCACGGCGGGTCGGGCGGCACCTAATCTGATCTCGATTGTCCGTGGCATCGTCGATCAATTCGGCCAGACCCGCATCGCGTGAGAATCCAGTGGCGAGGGGCGAGTCGCGAGGGGCGAGTCGCGAGAGGGGAGGGGCGAGGCGCGCGGGGCGAGTCGCGAGAGGTGAGGGGCGCGTCGCGAGGGGCGAGTCGCGAGAGGTGCGGGGCGCGTCGCGAGTCGCGAGAGGTGAGGGGCGAAGAGCGAGGGGCGAAGAGCGAGGGGCGAGGGATGCTTGATGGCGAACTTCTCAGCGAAGCGACCGCCAAGGTTGAATCGGTCTCCCTGGGCTCACCACGCATCGCGATCATCTTGGGTAGCGGCTTGGGCGACCTGGCGCAGCGGC
>JARFQX010000377.1 GCA_029287555.1 Rubripirellula sp.
AGCACGAGCACGAGCACGAGGAGTTCCGCACTGTTCCACAATCGCGCACGCATATTTAGAGCATTTTCAAGTTTCTCGTAGGCGGCAAAAGATAGTCGCCGATCGCTCCGCCGATCGTATTGGGCTGTTAAGCTACGAGCAGCGATCGGCGACTATGTGATTTTTGAAAATGCTTTAGGCAACCGCCCCGGTCATTGCTTCGCGAACGACCGGTAGGACACGCTGTTGCACCTCCTCGAGCGTCCCTTCCTGGAACGCGCCAGCTGCCGCCTTGTGTCCGCCGCCGCCGAAGTGCTTGGCCACTTCGTTGCAGTCCATCTGGCAACGACTGCGAAAACTCAGCTTAAATCCACCTCGCAACTGACCGACAAAGATTACCGCAGCCTGGGCCCCGGCAACGGCCAAGGTCATATTGATGACGTCTTCGGTATCACTCGGCTCGGCACCGGTCGCCTCAAAATCCTCCTTCTGCACGTACGTGTGCATCAAGGTACCGTCGAGTTCCGCGGTCGTTCGGGACAGGATCAGACCCCGCAGCTTCAAACGCCCGAGTGTGTCCCTTTCGTAGAGATCGCCGTAAATCTCGCTCGGCACCACGCCCGCATCCACCAATCGCGCCACCACTCGATACGTTTCTGACGTCACACTGCCAAAGCGAAACCAGCCGGTGTCGGTGGCGATCGCGGCGAATAGGGGCATGGCGATCGCGCGGGTCAAAGGAACGTTCAACGCGTCGGCGGCTTGAACGACCAGATGCCCCGTCGCCTCCGCCTGGTAATCCTTGTACATCGTCGCGCCGAGATCGTCTTCTCCAACGTGGTGATCAAGCACCATCTTGTCGGCGCTCGAAGCTCGAATCACATCACCCATATCGCCGAGTTGCGCCCACGCACTGGTATCAAGAACCATGATGCAATCGGCCGAGATATCTTCTGCCTCGACATCGTCACCCAAGACTTCGATGTTACCTGCCGGATCCAAAAACTGCAGCGCCGCGGGCGTGCGATGGGCGTTGATGATACGAACCTTCTTCCCGACGGCGGCGAGTACTTGGGCCATCCCCAATTCGCTTCCCAGAGCATCGCAATCGGGACGAATGTGGCTGACCAGCACGATCGAATCGTAATGCGCGATCTGTTCGGTAAAGGCTTTCCAATTGACGCTCATGGAGGGATCCTCTGAAGTTCAAAACTCATCCTCGCTAGCGTCGCAAGGGAGCCAATCGAGTGCGAATGAATTCAACATCCTGATTCAATTGCTGGACCAAACTTTGGGCCGAATCGAATCGGGCAATGTCACGGAGACGGAGGACGACGTCAAGGAGCAGCGTCTGACCGTAAAGGTCCCCATCGTAATCAAGAAGATGGACTTCGACTTTCAAATCGCCGTCGCAGTCGAAGGTTGGATTGGGCCCAATGTGGATGGCGGCCATTTGAGACGGCGATTCCGAAACCGCGTAGCCGCCGTAGACGCCCGGC
The DNA here is from genome assembly GCA_029287555.1 of Rubripirellula sp. Lineage (GTDB taxonomy): Bacteria > Planctomycetota > Planctomycetia > Pirellulales > Pirellulaceae > Rubripirellula. The sequence continues at coordinate 1,479 of JARFQX010000377.1, forward strand.
CCGGGAATTAACACGTCGATGCCACTCAAATTGGCAGTCGGAAACCCGATCTCGCGACCGCGTCGGGCTCCACCGACGACGGTGCCGCGAAGACGGTAGGGAGCGTCCAGCAGGGCCGCCGCCGTCGCCATGTCGCCCCCGACGATCAATTCACGAATCCGCGTGCTGCTGACCATCTCGCCCTCAAACTCGCTCGGCTCGATAATCCGCAATTCGATTTGCTCGTCCTGGCACAACCGTCCCAGCGTGGCGACATCTCCACCCCGCTTGTGACCAAAGAAAAAGTTCGGCCCTTCGACGATCGCTCCTGCCGCCAGTCTCTCAACCACCAACGCCTGAAAGAAGGACTCAGCGCTCAGCTTCAAGAATTCACTCGTGGTCGGACAGACAACCAGTGCGTCGATGCCATGGTTGGACATCAGTTCGGCCCGCCTCTGGATCCAGGTCAAACGCTTGGGCGCTTGGTCGGGCCTGAGAATCGTCGCTGGATGCGGATCGAGCACAACGGCAATCGCCGGCCCCCCCAGTCGGTCCGCCAACCGGCGAACCTCCCGAAGCAATTCGACATGCCCGCGATGCACCCCATCGAAATTCCCGATCGTGATCACGCCGCCGCGGATGGCATCGAGTTCCGCTCGATCTTCTTTCGACGCCGGATCAAGCGTCACACCAGCGAGCGGTACGATTTCGGTCACGTCGGCTCAGGAGCGATCGGGGAGTGGGGAAAGGACCGCCGATTATGCCCCAGATTGGCGTCACTTCGAAGGGCATCGCTCCCAAAGCGATGGAAGTGTTTCGGCCTAGTGCTTTGTCAACCTTGGATTTTGGATGGCCGGGAAAAGGGGTCAGACACCAAAAGCCGGAACGGCCCTTCGGGCGCTTCGCACTTTTGGTGTCTGACCCCTTTTCCCGACCCTGACCCCTTTTTCCCGACCCAGTTAAAACCCATTTTTCAGTTCTGACAGAGCACTAGGCCGCGGCTGCCCTTGCGATCGCTTCGGGCAGTGCCTCGAGAATGTCGGCGGCAACCAGCCCCGGTTGGCTGCGGTGCACCGACGCGAGATCACCGGCCAAGCCATGCACCCAGACACCCAAGCGAGCAGCGTCCCACGGCGAGAGTCCCTGCCCGAGCAGGCTGCCGATCACTCCCGTCAGCACATCACCGCTGCCGGCGGTCGCCATCCCGGGGTTTCCGGTTTCATTCGTCCATATCTTTTGCTGCGGAGCGGTCACCACCGTCGGCCCACCCTTAAGCACCACGACCACTCCGTGGAAATCGGCCATCTGTTGAGCCGCCTCGATTTGGCCGTTGCGGTCCCGCGACGACACTCCGCTGAGCCGCTCGAACTCACCGGGGTGCGGCGTCACCACCAACGGCCCATCGTCGGAAATCCGGGGCGACTCGGTTTCTTTGGCCTTGAATGCCGGCCAGCCAAGCTCGGCCAGTGCATTGAGTGCGTCGGCATCCAACACGCGAGGAATCGACTTCAGGCCAAGCAACCGCTCGACGATGCGCAGTGACCCGGGATCCACCGTCATCCCGGGACCTGCCGCGATTGCCGTCGCGCTGGCGATGAAGGAAACAAGTTCTTCGGCAGCTTCCAAGGAGAACCGGCCCGCTTCGTCATCCGACATCGGGCGAGTCATCAAACACGGATGATAGGCTGCAACGGTCTCCAAACACCGGTCCGGAACCGCCGCGGTCACTAACCCGGCCCCGACTCGCAGCGCGGCCAGCGATGACATGGCGATCGACCCGGTCATGCCACGAGAGCCACCAACCAGAAACACGCGGCCAAACAAGCCCTTGTGAGCATCGTTTGGCCTCGGATCCAGACGCAGCGGAGGATGTGAAGTCATCGATCGTCATTCAAAGTGGCGAGTCGGTTTCACCGCAGTCACAACAACCCGGCATCGTGGACAACTGATTGTGACGGATCGGACGTACTCCACCAAGCCGCTCCACTAAGCACGGTTACCGTCACGGCGAGGATCCCACGCCACGAGGGCGGGTCGACGGGTGGTCGGGCGAGATTTCGTTGCCCGTCGTCTCGATCGAGGTGGGGACTTCCCCCGCTGGCGGCGACGTCTCAACCGATTGCGATCCATCCGATTGCGACTCGGCTTCCTTCCGGACTTGCTCCAATTGGCGAATCACCAGTCCGGCCAGGTAACCGCCCTTGAAGCCACTGTCGATATTGACGACCGACACACCGGCGGCGCAGGTGTTAAGCATCGACAACATCGTCGTCAGACCCGCGAGATTCGCGCCGTAGCCAATGCTGGTGGGAACCGCAAAGACGGGAACCGAAAGGTGCCCCGCAACCACCGCTGGAAGCGCTCCTTCCATGCCGGCAACGACGACGATGGCCGAGGCGGTGCGCAGCCGGGGGAGGGCGGCGGCCAGCCGCTGCGGTCCGGCAACGCCGATGTCCTCGAATCGTTGCAGGGGAACGCCCATCCAGTGGAGCGTCTCGACGGCCTCTTCAGCTACCGGAGCATCGGTGCTGCCCGCGGTCACCACCGCGGCGTGGATCCGATCAACCGCTTGCTGCGATTCCAACGGTTCCGGCTTTCCCATCGCCGCGGGTGACACGCGAAGCGTTCTTGCCAGCGGGTTGTGGGAAGCAAAGTCAAAGAACTGGCGGACCTGAAAAGCGACTCCGGCGTCGATCCGCGTGACCAATGCCGATTGCCCCGCATCAAGTTGCGTACGAATAATCCGCGTGACGAGTTCCGCCGATTTCCCCTCGCCATAAATCACTTCGCCGAACCCGCAGCGTGCCCGCCTTCCCAGGTCGACGGTGGCACCGGGTATCGCACAAGTCCGCTCCGTTTCGCCCTCGGTCGCCACCCCGGCATTCGCTTCCAAACGGTGTTCCGCTCGCAGTTGGGCCGACTCACCCGACGCATCCGACCGCAAGGATTCGATGTGACGCAGC
>JARFQX010000394.1 GCA_029287555.1 Rubripirellula sp.
GTGCGGTGGGAAGCGGTCCCCCCTCTGTCCCGGTCTTGCAGACGCTTTGCTAAACTAAGCGGCCTTCTTTCGAGTCATCTCATCCTCTCGATTAGCAGCTTCCATGAGATATGCATTTCGGTTGGCGGAATTGCTCGGTCACACTCCGGACCGACGCAAACGTCCTGGTACCATCAAGTCGATCGTCGAGCACACTGGGCTGGACCGCCACCAGGTCGCTTCGTTGCTGAAGAACGAGGCCAAGTACATTCCGTTGGAGGCTCTCTCGCGGATCTGTGACTACCTGATCGACCACGGCTATGCGACCGCTGAGCAGCTACCCGGGGCCCTGTTTGCCGTCAACGCCGAGAACTTCTGGGAGTTACTCGCCCGGCGGGGAGAGATCGAAATCGTCCTGGGGGTTCGCCAGAACGCGACGTCCAGCTCACCCGATAACGCCACGGTGGTCGCCAGTGACGCGGTCCTGTTCGGTGAACTGCTTAACGGCGTCTCCACCCTTGGCGGGGCGGCCAAGCATCAAGGCCCGACCGATGATGAGGAGGGAAAGAGCCAACCGGTGCCGATGCCGGATCGAATTCAGCAGAGCTTGGTGTGGAGTCCGGGCGAGGTTTCGCTCGAGGATGCCAGGGCGAGGGCCACTGAGGTCTTTGAAGGTTTTGTGGACGCCCAAGGTGACCGAGGCATGGTTTGCATCGGCAGCGTCAAGAGCAATCCCGTTGTCGAATTGTTGTTTGCCGACGCTTTCGGCTGCACGCCCTTCGTCACCGAGGATGATGTGGACGATGTTTCCGCTCGTTCTTGTCCATTCTTCTTGAGATACCGTGACAGCGACCCGAAGCCCGGCGGGGCTTCGGCGGGGACCCGTCTGAGTAAGAACGAAGACGCATCGGAGCCGGGTTTCTACTACGAAAAGGACGATGGCAACTGGGCCTACGCGGGCGGCAAAGACAAGGACACCGCACTGGTGTTCTATCTGTTCCGCGAAGCACTCGGCCGACTGGACATGGTGTTAAGCGGATTTTCGGGAAGGGCGACCCGCTTGCTCGCCAAGACTTTAGCGATTCGAGGCGAGGAGTTCTGGCCGCCGGTCTACGAGGAAGGTGGCGTGCAGATCGGTGCCTATCTGGTGCAATACGACAACTCCGATACCAAACCGAGTCGCGACGACTTGCTGTTTAACCCGGGCGGTGCCGCCAAGATCATGCCCCTCTCTCGAGAAGCGATCGCCAAGAGAATGGCACGCCGGTAGTGACCGCGGGTGGGGCGCACGAAAGTACGTTTGGATGGTTTTCTTCGCTTCGCGAATGTCGTGACCCTGCATTCCACACTACGGTCGCAATTTCCACTGCTCGTCGAAGAAGCCATCGGCGATCACTTTGCCGGGAAAGATGTCGTCGCTGTCGTCGGCGCCCAGATTGATCACCGCCCAATCGGGCAACATGGCGATTTGGCGTGAGTTGCTGGTGTTGGAGAACTCGCGAAACGTCATGCCGCTGTTGACGACGACGTACTTGCTAGGGTTCTTGGGGTTGGGATAGCAGAACACTGCTGCGTGCACGCTGGGGTCGAAGTGAATCACTCCCACTTGCAGGTCGTCGCGATTCCAGCGGATTGGCAACTGGCCCGCAATCTCTCGGAGAAATTGGTTGCCGGTCAAATCACCAAAGCAGATCAGGTGGTTCGATTCGATTTGCTCAGCAGTGAGTTCGGTATCGTTAACAATGCGAACTTCGCCACGCATCAGCCGCTTCCATCTTTGCTGCGCGTAACGGAATTCGCGGTCGATCCAACGTTGCACCACCCCGTGGCTCGCCGGCCGGCTGGGCGCGACAAACAGAAAGCCGTCGCAGAAGGCATCATCGATCGGTCCCTGCAGGCCGGGCCGTTTTCGCAACCGGTTATCAATCACTTCGACCACGCTCCAATCGGCTTCACGCTTGAGTTCGACTTGAATCCCGTCGGCCTCGTCCCAGTCCTGAACGGATAGTTCTTGACCGTCGATGACGACGTCGACACTGCCCGGGATGACGGGCCAGGGCGAGCGGCGAAAATCGAGTTTCAATCGGGTCACGCCCGAGGTGGTGATCTCGAGGTTGCGTTCCCCGACAATCTTGGCGGTGACGCGACCGGGCGACCAATGCTGCTCAAGACCGGTGACGGAAAGCCAGTCGACGTTGTGGTAACGCAAGGTGTAAGTGACAAAATCAATCTCCGTTCGGGGCGATGGTCGCGGCTGGTCGGCCCAGGATGCGATCACCGCATCGATCTTCGTGGCGCTGGGCGGATCGATCTTGTGGCCCATCCCGGAACCAATCACGTAGTCCAACTCGATGCCCGCCTTGCCCGCCGCGGCGACCACACGATCGGCGGCTTGCTTCTGCTTGTCGACCTCACCGCTGTAAGCCACCGTGCGCGTGTTCGCCAGATTGGTCACCCACGGTAATACGTCATACCACTTCATCAATCGCTGTCGCGTCTCGGTCAAGTCGAAAGGCATGGAATCTTGCCAGCCCTGGTAGACGATCGTGTCGACGAATCCGGCACCTGGATTGGCCGCAAACCAGAAGCCGGGATTGTGCACCGCCAAGTGCCAACATCCGGCGCCGCCCATCGAAAAACCGCGAATCGCGACTCGTCGAGAATCGACCTTGATCAATCCTCGAAGGTGGGTGATCGATTCGTAGACATCGGTTTCGCCCGCAAACTTGAACGCGTTGCAGTGACGGCCAAAGGGATGCAGGACGACGGTCTCGGCCGGCGAGTACTGACCCACCGTCTGCATTCGTTCGTCGAGGAAAGCGATCTCCGTCTTGGTGTCGCCCCGGCCGTGCAACCAAACGTCAAGGCGGACCGGTTTGGTGTCGGAACTATCAAAGCCACTCGGAATGACCAGGCCGTAAGGCTGCACGGAGTCGTCAATCTGCGAGCGAAAGCCTCCGACGAGCAATTGCGGTTGATTGACCGGCTGGGTCTGCAAGCCCAGCAATCTCAGACCACGCTCTCCCGCGGCGACCGCGGCAAGCCGACGTTCCGCTTCATCGAGCAACTGCTCGGCAACCGTGGGATCCTTTGCCCGATAGAAGCCATCGAGATCGAGTGCCAGTCGCACCGCTCGGATTAGGAC
>JARFQX010000448.1 GCA_029287555.1 Rubripirellula sp.
CCTGGACAACAGCAACCTGGACAACAGCAACCTGGACAGCAGCAACCTGGACAGCAGCAACCGGGACAACAACAACCTGGACAACAACAACCTGGACAACAACAACCTGGACAACAACAACCTGGACAACAACAACCTGGACAACAACAACCTGGACAACAACAACCTGGACAACAACAACCTGGACAACAACAACCGGGACAGCAGCAACCTGGACAGCAACAACCCGGACAGCAGCAGGGACCGGGCGGTTTACGCGAGGGGCAGCCGCGGGATACGCGAGGGGCCGAAGGAGAACGTCGCGGGTCGGCGGTTTTCAATCGGTTTGCCGGTGGAAATCCTGGTGCCGCTCCGCTTACCGGCGACGGATTCCGCGAGTGGAGCGATCGGTTGCGGGATGTTGAGGAGATGGTCGACGACCCGCAACTTCGGTCGGAGGCGGCACAAATCCGCGACCGCGCCAGAGAGGTGCGAATCGATTTCCGCCGTCACTCCAAAGAGCCTCAATGGGGTTTGGTCGAAAAGATGATCGCTCGACCGCTTCGTGAGCTGAAGCAGCGTGTCTCCGAAGAACTATTGCGTCGCAGTGCCGAGAAGCATGCACCGGTGCCGATCGATCGTGATCCGGTGCCGGTCGAGTATGCCGATGCGGTGCGACAGTATTACGAGAGCTTGGGGAGTGGTCGTTGATGGTGTGGGCCGTTCCATCCCGAGCCGTTGAATTGTCCCCGATGCTACTTGGAGCCGACTCGTTCCGGCTTCAAGACCTGTTGTGGGCGGCACCCCAGTGGGCGATTCCAGCCGCACTGGTTGCAGCCGTCTTGGCCTGCTTGGTGATCTGGAACTACTGGCGTCCCGATGCCGACGGCGGCATTCGGTTGCTTGCCGCACTGCTGAAGCTCGCAGCCATCGCGCTGATTGCGGTCTGCTTACTCGAGCCGATGCGGCGCGGCACTCGCCCACGTCCTCAAGCGAACGTGATGCCGATCCTGGTCGACAACAGTCAAAGCATGCAGCTGAAGTCTGCCCGCGCCAAACAAAGCCGGACGAAAAAGGTGAGCGAGTTGGTCGCCGATGAATCGCCGTGGCAGATTCGCCTGGCCCAAGATTTTGACGTTCGCAAGTATGCCTTCGATGCACGCTTGGAGAGTGTCGAAGATCTGACTCAACTCGATGCCAGTGGTTACGCGTCCTCCCTGGCGGGCAGTCTGCAATCACTGGGCGAACGATTCAAAGATCGGCCCGTTGCCGGCACCATGTTGTTTACCGATGGCAACTTGACGGACACGCCATCCGCTGATTTTGACTGGTCGACGCTCGGGTTCCCCGTTTATCCCGTGTTGCCGGCGGAGGAAGATGAGTTTCGGGATTTGAAGATCGCGGACATCAGTGTCCGACAAACCGATTTTGAATCGGCACCGATGACCGTTACCATCGCGTTCGAGGCCCTTGGGTTCTCGGACCAGGAGGTGACCATTCAACTCAAGGATGTGGCGACCAATAAGGTGGTCGAGGAACAAACGGCTACGTTGGGCGAATCGGGCGTGCGTCAGGAAGTCCGCTTTCGTTTTCGACCGGAGAAGCCCGGCGTCAGTTTCTATCAGGCGGCCGTTTTCATCACGAAGGATCGCGAAGCGGTGACCGGTTCGCAGTCGTCCGATGCATCTTCGACCAGCGAAGCAACCATACTCAACAACACTCGGATCGTGACGATCGACCGGGCGACCGGTCCCTACCGTATCCTCTATCTCTCGGGGCGACCCAACTGGGAATTCAAGTTCTTGCGTCGATCGCTCCAGGAAGACGCCGAGGTGCAGTTGGTGGGCCTGCTCCGCATCGCCAAGAAAGAACCGAAATTCAGCTTTCGCGACCGCCGCGTCAACAGTACCAATCCGCTGTTTGCCGGCCTCGGCGAAGATGAAGAGGAAGCCGCCCAGCAATACGACGAACCGGTAATCATCAGGCTGGGGGTTAAAGAATCCGAAGAACTAAGCGACGGGTTTCCAGAGTCCGCTGAGGAACTGTTCGCCTACCACGGTGTGATCCTGGACGACGTTGAAAGTGGCTTCTTCACGCAGGATCAGATGTTGCTATTGCGCCGTTTCGTGGGGACGCGCGGCGGGGGGCTGTTGTTGCTGGGAGGCCAGGAGTCGTTCGACAGTCAGGATTTTGGTGACACACCACTTGGCGAACTCTCGCCGGTCTACGCGCCACGCTCCTCGGCCGCAAAGCCCAAAGCTCCTTATCGGCTGACGATGACTCGCGAAGGCATGCTGCAGCCCTGGGCGCGACTCCGCGAAACCGAGCGTGCCGAGACGTTGAGGCTCGAGGACATGCCGGCGTTCCAAACGCTCAACGCCGTTGGTGACGTCAAGCCCGGAGCCTCACTGCTTGCCTTGGTCGAGTCGGGCGGTGGTGAGACCGCTCCGGCGCTGGTCGCCCAACGTTTTGGTCGCGGTCGCTCGGCCGCTTGGCTTCTCGGTGACTTGTGGCGTTGGTCGATGCGTCGTGATGATCCCAAACAGAACGATCACGCCCAAGCCTGGCGACAACTCGCGCATTGGCTTGTTAACGATGTACCGCGCCGTGCCGAGTTGCGAGTCGAGGCCGGCGATGACCCCAGTCAACCCGTCACGCTCGTTGCCACCGCTCGCGATGAAGCCTACCTGCCTCTGGATAACGCTGCAGTCGAGTTGACGATCACGCCGCTCGAGGGTGACGCGTTTAAGTTGCGAGCTGAAATGGATGATTCCGAAGCAGGCACCTACAAGGCCAATTTCTGGTCTCGCGAGGGAGGAGCCTATCATGTCGAGGCCAACATCACGGCGGCTGACGGAAGCTTCGTTGGCAAGGCTCAATCAGGTTGGACCGCGCAAACGGGTGCCGCCGAATTTCAAAACCTCAGCCTGAATCGAAAGTTGCTCGAGACGATCGCCGAGAAGAGCGGCGGGGAAGTCGTTCGCGAGGATCGCCTGGAGCAATTCGTCGCCGATCTGCCCAATCGCAAAGTCCCGGTCACCGAAACGTGGGTGTATCCGTTGTGGCATCGTCCTTGGGTCATGCTCGCGGCGATGTTGTGTCTCTGCTGTGAATGGGGACTTCGAAGGTGGAAGGGATTGGCATGAGTGTTCACACCATTTGGACTTTATCGCGTGCGTTCGCAAAGGGAGTTGCGACTTTGACGTTGATGATCGCGTCGGGGTTCGCCTTGGCAAGTGAATCGAGTCCGACCAATTCGCCCGATGCTGAGAAGCCCGATGCTGCCGCGCCCGATGCTGAGAAGCCTGATGCCGCCGCGCCCGATGCTGGGGACTCAGCGCAGATCATCCTGGTGGTCGGTGCGGCCGGCACTGACGAGTACGGAAAGCAGTTCGCACGTTGGGCTGGGCAGTGGCGGCAGGTCGCGGAGAAATCGGCTACCCCCGTGATCCAAATCGGTGAATCCGAGTCGGGCGAATCGAATGATCGCGATCAACTTCAAGCGGCCGTTGAGTCGACGGACTCGGAGTCGAATCAACCGGTTTGGATTGTGCTCATCGGTCACGGGACATTCAATCGAGGCGTTGCCAAGTTCAATCTGCGAGGGCCCGACGTCTCGTCCGACGAACTCTCCGAATGGCTCGGATCCAACGACCGTCCCGTGGTCGTTGTCAACTGTGCATCGGCCAGCGGTCCCTTTATCAATCGGCTCTCGGGCAAGAACCGAGTGATCGTGACGGCGACCAAAAGCGGCACCGAGCAGAACTACGCCCGGTTTGGCAAGTACTTCGCCCAGGCGATCGCGGCCCCCGATTCTGACTTGGATCACGATGATGAGGTCTCGGTCCACGAGGCGTTCTTGCGGGCGAGCGCCGAGGTGCGGGAGTTCTACGAGACCGAAGCACGAATCGCGACCGAACACGCCCTGATCGATGACAACGGCGATGGCCGGGGAACGCCGGCGACGATGTTTCGTGGCGTGCGGCCCAACGCTCAGGCAAAAGACGGTGCCGAGCTTGACGGTAAGATCGCCACGAGAATAACGCTTTCTCCCGTCGGCTCGAAGCTCCCCTTTACCGAAGCCGAATTATCGCAGCGGGCCGAAATCGAGAACGCGCTTGACGAGTTGCGGGACAAGAAGGTGATGCTTGATCCAAAGGCATACCAACAGCAACTCGAGCCGCTGATGATTCGACTGGCCCGACTCTACGAGGCGGCGGAGAAGCGGGCAGACCAATCGCCCGCCGAGCCCGAATCGGATTGATCTTTGTCAAACTTGCGTGCAATTCGAGTTCCGGTTCGATCGC
>JARFQX010000468.1 GCA_029287555.1 Rubripirellula sp.
TAAGTACACCGTCCGCCGTGCTGGAGAAACTATCGGAAGTGCTCGAAGCCGCCATGAGGAGCCCGGCGGTGCGGTCGGAATTGAGTCGTTTGCGGATGGATCCCACCTTCGACAGCGGACTCTCTTTCCAGCGGAGGCTTCAGCGTACCATCGACCGGTTTGAAGCGGTCGCCAACGAGAAGCCGACGAGCCTGCCGAACTTTCCTCTCTACGTTGGCGGGATCGTCGCGGTGCTACTGCTGTGCGTTCTGCTGCAGAACGCTCGCAAGAATGAGCCCTTGGACGGTTTCCGGCAAGGCTTGGCCGAAGCAAGGCACACCGTTCGGCCGGGCTTGGCGCTTGCCTGTTTGCTGACCGTTTGCCTGTACGTCCTTTGTTTACAGGCCCAATGGATGCCTTTCGCTTTGGTTACTGCAGCGATGGCTGCCCTGTTGGGCGCCATGATGCTCCGCTATTCGCCTGGCAAGTGGTCGATCGCTTTGGAGCTTTCCCTACTGACCGGCCTCGGTACACAATTCATCTTCAGCGAGATTTTTGCGACGCCCCTTCCCTGAACGCTTGCGAAACTGGAATTTGCGACTTCTTTCGGCTAGTGCAACAGCGATTCGACTTCTTCGATTGGAACCTTGTTCATCATCAGTGGTTGTGAGCCATCGTTCTGTGCTTGTTGCCAGGTGACGAAATAGTGCCGCCCATCGCAGAAAACGTCGACGTATCGACTGCATCCACTTCCGTGCGGACTGACAAACGCTGGTTCGGTTACCGATACACGTTCGATTTGGCTCAAGTTACCGTCGGTGCAGAAAGCGATACCCCCTAGTTCCTCACACGAATAACCCCGCGGTCGCTTGACAGCAGCCTGGTGCTCATCCAGATTTCGGACGCACTCGCCGCCGTCATAGAAGATCAAAGCGATGTCTCGGTCGGCCAAGACTCCGACATTCGGTAGGGTCAAAATCGCCGTGCCCCGCGTCATGGCAACGTCCCACGTGAACCCGCGTGGAAAGAAATCGAAAACGGCTCGGTCTGCCGAAATTGGCTGCTCGCTGAGCATCACGTAGCCTGTATTTGAACTGGTCCAGCAGAACGGATGGGAACAGAAAAGGAGGCAAGGTTTACCGCCGTGCGATCCGAGAAACGGATCCTTGATGTGAATGAAGCGAGGATCATCGGTTTCCAGGACCGTCTCGATTTTGACGTCTGGAAGTTGTTCGATCGATTCGGCAGCCATGCGATCGATGGTCCAAACGCCCGTGCCTGGCTTGAGGAACGATTCCAGCCCAGACGGATAACCGATCCCGGATTTCTCGGTCGAAACGTACAGTTCAACGCCGTCGTCACCGATCCGTAGCGCCGAGCCTTCGATTGACAACACTTCGCGATCACCAACGTTCAAATCGGACTTGGCAAAGTGAAGCGACTTCTCAAACGTTTCACCGCCATCATCGGATCGAAACAGAGCAAGCTCCAATCCCCGCTCGCCCGCACCCAAGCCCGTGCGCGAATCGCCCGCATTGCGGTAGCGACCGACGAGCCAAAGTGATCCGTTGCGGTCTTGCACCATGTTTCCACCGCCGAACCAAAAGCCATTCTTGGGTTGGTTCGGCGGTATCAAGACTCGGGCTCGCCGCTGATCAACCAACGTTAGCGCTATTCGATTCAGTCGATCGATCAGGGTGGAGTCCATGGCAGCAATTCTGAGTTAAAAGATCGGGGCTTGCCGTCGCCTCGGAGAGCTCCTTCACTTGCCCTTCTTGGGATAGGGGTTGCCATTGATATAGTTCAAGCGATCGTCGATGTCAGCGCCGAGAGCAATGGGATGGAAGTCGGAGCGATTGACGCCGTAGCGGTCATCGAAAAAATCCTTGAACCAGACCACGGCGTTGAGTGCTTCGGTGGCCTCGACGGGGTTTTTGGTGGTATTGACGACTTCGATCAGCACCTCCTGGGGATTGATCGTGCCAACCTGTCCCAGGAACTCGGCGGCGCGGATCCGCACCGGCATCGACTCGTCGCGTACCAGTGGTTCCGCATCGGATGCGAGCGAGACGGCTGCGAGCCCGAACGAAGCGCACGCGGTTGCAGCCCAGTATCGTTTCATCGCATTGGGCGACTTTAAGGCTTCTTCCAAGCGCGGTCGGGCCTCCTCGAAAGGGAGCAGCGCCAAATCCGCAATCTCGACCAACTCTGCGATCTCGGCTCGGTGATCCAGGCCGAAGGCAACCGGATTGCCCATCGCATGCTGCGTCAGGTGACTCTCCGGGTAAAAACTCAAATCCGGCAGCGACTTGACCCGATTCTGCAGCAGCGATCGCATCTCCAGTAACACCGATTCGTACTGCGGATCACCCGCCAAGTTGTTCACCTGGTGCGGATCGGCCTCGCAATCGTAGAGTAACTCGGGTTCCTTAGGCTCGAAGAATTGAGTGGCTGCCCCGCTGAGTTCGCCGGACTCGTACATCTCGCGCCACTGGGCGTAGGCCAGATTCTTGTACCGATAGTTGTTATTGATTCCGTCTGGCAGGTAGGGTTGGTAGCAGCGCAAATATTGGAAGCGGCCTTTGTGCAGCGATCGCACGAAATCGTACTTCTCATCGAACCGATCCGCGTAGCAAAAGACCTGGTCGCGACCATTGACCTCCTTCATCGCGATGCCCTGGCCGAGAAAAGTTCGGCCGTCGATCTGAGTTGGAATATCGACACCAGCGAGATTGAGCACGGTGGGAGCAAAGTCGACGAAACTGACGAACCCCGCAACGCGATCACCAAAGTCGCCATCGGCAAGGTGCTTGAAGTTCTCCGGGACTCGAACGACCAACGGCACGTGCACTCCCGAGTCGTACAGGTATCCCTTGCTCCTCGGCAGAACGCCGCCGTGGTCCCCGAAGTAGAAGATGAACGTGTCCTCGAGCAGACCGTCCTCCTTCAACTTTTCGACCGTCTCGCCGACGATCTGGTCAACGATGGCCATTCGATCGAGGTAACGGGCGTGGGTGTAGCGGAACAGCGGCGTGTCGGGATGGTAGTCAGCCAGCTTGACCGTTTCTGGATCGGTCGCGGTCTTCTCATCTTCGAAAGTTGCCCGATTGAAATGCAGCGAGCTCTCGTGTGACTGGGCATGAGATTGCATGTGGAAGAAAGGCTGCGACGCATCACTTCGCTTGCGCCACGAAGCCTGACGCGACGATTCATCCCAGACGCCTTCACCTTCGATCGCGTTGTAGTCTTTTTTGCTGTTGTTGCTCGTGTAGTAGCCCGCCTGACGGAGCAGGGCGGGAAACATCCTCAAACCTTCGGGCATCGCTGCCGGGACGTAGCGGCGATGGAACTGGGTACCGATCCTGGGCCCATAACATCCCGTCGCCAACGTGGTCCGGGCCACCGAGCAAACCGGGGCATTGGAATAGGCGTGATCAAAGGTCAAGCCGTGCGCGGCCAAGGCCTCGATTTGTGGAGCCGCGGCACCGCCTTCGAAGAAGTGAGCCAGATAGTGGTGTGAATTGTCTTCAGAAACGATCCAGACAACGTTCGGGCGATCGGCAGCCGACACCGATGCGACGCACGAAAGCAATACGCCAAAGCTGGCCAATAGGAGGCGGATCATGATCACAGGTCTCGCAAGAAATGAGGTGCCCAAGTCTCCGACTCGGAGTTTGAAAAGCTTGATCACAAAAGAAACGCCCAAGTCGATCCAGATCGATCACTTGGGCGTGTTTTTTTGTCACTGGCGACCCGATTGCTTACGGCAAGTCGACAGTTTGCATCGCCAGCTTTCCGTCGCGGTCGATCACAACCAGGGCGTGTTGGTCGTCTTGCTTGTCCAATTGGACGACGCCTTGCATCGAGTCGATTGTCTCGTAGGGCTGGCCCGCGACTCCACCGCCTCGCACAGGTTCCGTCAAGCCACTGTTCTCCTCTAGGTTTTCTGTGCTGACTTTCATAACGCCGCGGGCGCTGTTGGCCATCAGCACAAAGTCCTTGCCGTTTTGGCGATAGACGATCATGTCGAGCGGGCGATTTCGGTTTCCAAGCTCGGCAACGGTGGTGCCTTTGACGGTCGACTGGTTATCGAACTTGCCGACGGGAATCTTTACCAACGGTGTGCAGGTGTAACCGGCAAGCAGGCTTGGCTCTCCGTCGATAGTGAAAGGCACAAACGTTTGGATCGGAGCATTGTCTTCGTTCCGGCCGTGCGCGGCGTGAAAAATCTCAACTCGGAAACCGCTGGCCGATTCGTTGAACGGAAAATCAAACTCACGCACCGCACTCGGTGAATCGCCGGCGGCAAGGCCTGTCACGAGCACTCGTCCGGCCGTGTAGGCCAGGTCGGTGATTGAACTCTCGCGAGGATTACGGCTTCGTCGACCGGAGCCAACCACTTTGTCTTCCGGTGCATTGGGAAGGGCAACCGACGCGTGCGCGATCTTGTCAAGATTCAGGGGGCTGACCGAACCATCTGGAGTCACCCGAGCAATCGCAGCTTTGTTGCCCGCGGTCACCGATAGGAAGGCGTTGCCCGTCTCCGGATTGACGGCCATGTCGTTGACAACCACTTCCTGAGTGCCCAAAGCCGAGCCGAGTCTTTCTGACAAGTTGTCGACGTCGTAGGAGCCGCCGCTGCCGACTTTTTCGTCCTCGGTATTGATGGCGTAGATCTTTGCCGCCTTGGCATCGCCAACGAACAGCACGCCGGAAGGCCCGAAGGAA
>JARFQX010000514.1 GCA_029287555.1 Rubripirellula sp.
CAGCAGGGACGTGCCGAAGTTGCAAACGCCGATTTCACGAACCAATCCATCTCGGACCAACTGTTCCATCGCCCGCCAAGTCTCGATGATTGGAACGGGATCTGATTCAACCTTGGGGTTTGGGGCGTCGGGATCGGTGAACCAACCGGGGGGATAACGCTCATCGAAGGGAACAAACTTGGATGAGATCGGAAAGTGAATCAGATACAAATCCAGGTAGTCCAGCCGCAGATCTCGCAGTGATTTTTCTAATGCGGGGCGAACGTGTTCGGCGCGATGGTACGTGTTCCAAAGTTTGGAGGTGACCCACAAGTCCTCTCGGCGAATGTCGCCCGATTGCATCGCCTCGAAAAGGCCCTGCCCCGCCTCCACTTCATTGCCGTAGTCGCACGCACTGTCGAAGTGACGGTAACCGCAATCAATCGCTTCGCGAACGATTTTCGCCGTATCCGCGTTGTCGATCTTCCAAAGGCCGAGCCCGACGGCATCAACTTCGCGACCACTGGGCAAGCGGATCGTTTCCATGAGAGCAACAAAGCCAATCCGAGGATGGGGTGGATCAAATGTCGAAGCGAATAATGTAGTCGATTTCATCGTCGGTCGGGAAAGGAGTCCGACAAGCGGCGGAGCATGATCATTGCACTCCGGTCGAGACTCGGTGTTGACAAGACCATGACCGGACAATCGGTCTGCGTGGATCGTGTGTGCTAGTGCTTTGTCAGAATTTATAAATGGGGTTACACCGGGGTCGGGAAAAGGGGTCAGACACCAAAAGTGCGAAGCACCCGAAGGGCCGTTCCGGCTTTTGGTGTCTGACCCCTTTTCCCGGCCACCCAAAATCCAAGGTTTGACAAAGCACTAGGCCCACCGCGGTCCCCACGTTACGATCACCGCTAAAGGTTTCACGACGAGTTTGTTAACGTGTAGCGTGCGGTGCCACGCGTCTGCGATCTTGATTTTGGGAGTCTCGCCAACCATGAGTGATCAAGCGGTGCGGTTCGGACTGATTGGCTTCGGCGCATGGGGCCAACACCATGCCAACGCGATTCGCGTGACTGAGGGAGCCGAATTGGTGGCGGTTGCCGCCAGCAGCCAGACGTCGGCGGACTTGGCCAAACATCACTACCCGGAAGCCGACGTCTACACCGATTATCGATCGCTCGTCGCTCGAGACGATCTCGATATTGTCGATGTTGTGGTGCCGAGTTACTTGCATCACGAAGTGGCGATTGCCGTGCTCGAATCTGACAAGCATCTGCTGCTGGAAAAGCCCATGGGTATCTCGCTCGAGCAGTGCGACGAAATGATCCGGGCCGCCGAGAGTAGTGGCCGCCTGTTTGCCGTGGGGCACGAACTGCGGCTCTCGTCCATGTGGGGCAAGGCCAAGGCGATGATTGACGAAGGATATATCGGCGATCCGCTCTATGCCTTGGTTGAGCTCTCACGCAATCCCTATCGACTGGGTGCCGACGGTTGGCGATACGACATCTCGCGCGTTGGCAGTTGGGTGTTGGAAGAACCCATTCACTTTTTTGATTTGGCTCGCTGGTATCTGCAGGCCTCGGGAAATCCGAACAAGATCTATGCAACCGCTAATTCCAAGCAGGAAGGGCATCCCGAACTGCACGACAACTTCAGCGCGATCATGCATTTCCAGGGCGGTGCGTACGCGGTGGTATCTCAGACACTTGCCGCGTTTGAACATCATCAAACCATCAAGGTGACCGGCACCAAGGGCGCGCTGTGGGCTGCCTGGAGCGGCGCGATGGACCGGACTCGACATCCGACTTTTGCGCTTCGCGCCTTTGATGGCGAAACCGTCAGCGACATCCCGATCGAGAAGCCGACGGGCGAGTTATTTGAATTGGAAGATCAGATCGCTACCATGGTCGCCGCGATCGGACAAGGCGAACCGTTGCACTGCACGGGCCACGACGGGCGATGGTCGGTCGCGATGTGTCTGGCCGCGGAAGAGTCGATTCGCAGCGGACAGCCGGTCATGTTGTAGGTGTCATGAAGAGAGCCACTGACGCAACTGGTTCAGGTCTCGTTTGATCGCCGCCAAGTGCTTGGGAACCAGTTCTGGATCGCGATGATCGATGTACTCCTCATGCAGCGAAATCGGTCCTGAGTAACCGCTCTCCTCGAGCATTTGAAAGAACTTCGGGGCAACGCGACCCTGGCCAAGCGGGACATTGATCGGTTGGGCTTCGTCGCCCCAGGCAAAATCTTTGACGTACACGGTTTTGATGTGCGGCCGAATCATGTTGAACGTGGCTGCCCAACTGGTGCCACCTTCGACGGTTGCATGTCGGATGTCATAGGCAACACCGATGTCGTCGGGCGAGGTGTCTTCGAGGCCCATTCGCAAGTCCCAGATCGGAGCGCCGAAGTACGTGGTTCCCGCATGATTCTGGTAGAGGCCCTGGATACCGAACTCGTGGTTGAGCGCCGCCAATTCGCGAAGTTGGGGGCGCCACGATTGAATCTGTTCCACGACGCTCTTTTTGAGGTCGTACTTGAAGTACTTCATGCGGTAGCGTTCGATGCCGAGCGTTGCGGCCGTGCGTAGCAACCGCCGAGTCAGCGGATCGTCCGGGTC
>JARFQX010000542.1 GCA_029287555.1 Rubripirellula sp.
TTGCAGCCCGCAGTTGTAGGCCAGTTGGTGCGTTGCTTCGTGGATGATCGTCGCGACGTTCCGCTCCCAGTTGGGAACGTTGAACGTGGTCATGCGATTGCTGGTCAAGTGGTAATAGCCGATCACAGTATCGGCCGTCTCACCGATCTCCTCTAGTGCGTGCTCAAGAAACCTATCATGGTCCCGGAGGACGATAGCGATCAATGGAAAACGGGGTTCGGGAAGGTCCCAGCGTTGGTTTTTCCAAAAGGTAAAGAAGTTTCGATACAGTTGCTCGAACAGAGCAGCGACCCGTTTCGCATACTCCTCGCTGCTGTTGTAAGCAACGATGTAGTGCTGGGTGCGGTAGATGGAGAAACCATCGTCGAATTCTTCGAGCAAGCGTTCCGCAACCTGATCGTTATTGAGCGGCTTCAGTGCTTGATCATTGGACGTACGATCAACGATCTGGTCCGGTTGGATCATCCAGATTTTGCCGTCGTCCGCCTGCAGCATCACGCCGCCATCCTGGGCCTCAATCAAGAGTTCACCCACGACCTCGTGTTGCTGGTCATCGTCGTCTCGAAAGACGATCTTCTCAAAGCCGATTACAGGCCGGGTGACCAAGCTCAGCAGGACCAATAGCGCGGACGAGGGCACCAACCTTGGCATGGAAAACCGCATTCTTCGAATCGGGCTGCGAAACTGAGGAGGCTGACGCGTTTTCAGGTGTCTCGTAGACGACTTGTGCTGGCAAAAAGCTCCAGGGCAAAGTCCTAGCCCACGAATCATCTCACATCAATCTTGGACAGGCACGGATCAAGTCTTGAACTCGAACTACTTCAATCTTACACGACTGGCGACTCGCTGCCGGAGCAAAAACAGTGAGACGAGGGTGATAGCCGCCACGTACCAAATCGCCAAGGCGGCCTCTTGATAGCGGGCACCACTGTGAAGGAGCCCAAATAGTCGCGTCCCCACCGTGGTGACGCCCGGCGGGATCACGGGCAAGGTTGCCGGCACATCCCCCGAGGCCACGATGGCGGTGCCCAGCAGTGCGGTTACCAGATCCCGCCTGAGTATGGGGCGATCGATTTTCCACACACGCGCGAGCCACGACATCTCCAGCGACGCCGCGTCGATCACGCTCTGGTCGATTCCCCGGTAGGCAGCGCGGAGGATCCAGTACGCGACCGGGATTCCACGTGCGAGTAACGCACACACGGTTGGCACAATCGTCTGCTGATAGAGAAAGCGAAATCCGGGGATCTCCCATTGGAAGATCCACACAACCGTCATTGCGACGATCGGTCCCGGTATGATCGCCATGGTGATCGTAGCGAGATCGAGCGAGCGTTCCCAACCTGGACGAGTGCGGGCGAGAGCTGCCAGAGGCCAAGCGATTGCCGTTGCGATGACCGCGGTGGACAGCGCCAGAATCGTTGTCCACGTGTATTCCTCCGCGAACAAATGAGGTGCTTCGAGAATTCTTTTCGCGCAGGCAACCGCCGACCAATGGGCAATCACCTGATCTTCTTCGACCGAAACTTCGTGACCGATCTTGATGATCAGGCTAGCGATCGGGACGACGACCATGGTCAGTGCGATGCCCAGCGCGAAAATCGTCCCGATCAGGCTCCACGCACCACCCGCTTCGTCGCCAACGGTTTGCTGGTCCTGCCGGTTCGACTTCGATAGTGTTCGCCGCCGCCTCGAGACGGACCACCATAGCAAAGCCGAGCTGACCAGTGCCAAGGGGACGACGCAGATCATCAGGATCGACAAGGTGGAAGGGTTGGCAGCGTAGAAAAGATAGAACTCATCCGCGACGGTGCGATAGCCATAGAGGTCGACGACCGTCATCTCTGTCGCCGCCAACATCGCGGTGGCAACCAGGGCGGGTATCCACCATCGTGCGGCAAGCGGCAGACGAACGCGCCACCATGCCCCCAGCGGCGAACAGTCAAGCAGGCTGCTGTCCGCCACCTCTTTGGAAACTTCTCTTGTGCCGTACCAGCATGCCAATCCGACCATGGCGCCACCGATGAGCCCGTGGATCCATCCGCATGCCACCAGACCACTGAAGAAGCCATAACGCGATGTGCTGCCGGTACGAGCGCCGGTTTGCGTCATGATCATCCAACCAAACTTCCCCGCGGTTGCCTCCCAGGCCGCAGCGTGCAAGATCAAGGGAAACGCAATGGTCAGCACCATCGCTGCCAGAAACACGCGGTGGACCAACCGCCCGGCGAAGCGGTTGGTCGCCGATACCGAAGCCCCCCAAGCCCCTACAATCCCGAGCATCGCCGCAATCGCAACCGCGACGAACATCAGTTGAAGGGTCAGCAGTAGGGGTTGAAGCCACACCAGCAAAAAGAACTCCCGGGAAAGATCGTCCTTGGCGGCACGAATCATTCCACGTCAATCACAATAGACTCGTGTCGAGCCTTTTCCTTTTCCTTTCCCGGTCATCATGAAAATCACCGCGATCCCACAACTGTACCGCAATTTGAAGCGGTGGCGTGAGATCTTGGCGGTGCTTCGTCGGTATGGACTAGCCGACTGGTTGACGCAGTTTCGACTCCCTTTTCGCGACGCCTTCAAGGATCGCGGCGGCGTGCCGTTGTCGCAATACAGCCGCGAGGAAAGGGTGCGGATGGCGTTGACTGATCTTGGCCCGACGTTCATCAAGGTCGGTCAGGTCTTAGCCGCACGACCGGATCTGGTCGGGCCGGCGCTCGGCGAGGAGCTCAAGCGGCTTCGGGCCGATGTTCCGCCCGATGATATCGAGAAGGTCAAAGCCACGCTCCGCCGAGAGTTGGGTCTGGATTACGAGCAACATTTTCAATCGATCGATCCGGTGCCCCTGGCTACCGCGTCGGTTGGACAAGTGCACCGAGCTGTCCTCAACGACGGTTCGCGAGTGGTGATCAAGGTGTTGCGCGCCAACATTGAACGAACGATGCGCCAGGACATGGAAGTGCTTGCCGGTTTGGCTCAACTCGCTTCGCACGTCGATACCTGGGCCGTTTGGCGCCCGGCGGACATGGTTCGCCAGCTTGCCCCCATGATCACCCGGGAAATGGATTTCAGTCGCGAGCGACAAAACCTCGAGCACTTTGCCGAGATCTTCGACAACGAGGCGCGGGACGTGGTCATTCCCCGGCCGGTCACTGCACTGTGTACCAAACGCGTCTTGGTCATGGACGAACTGGTGGGGCAACCGCTGATGATGTTCTTGGCCGAGATCGACTCGCCCAAAAAGAAGTGTCCCCCGCCGCCGACTGCTAGGGTGGCGAATTCAGAGACGGAGTCGCCGCGGGAGCTGTCAACGCTCGAGCCGCAGGTTCCTTCCGAAGCCCAGCTGACCCGCGCGAAGATCAAATCAAGACTGTCCGAAACGCTCGCCGACGTTTATCTAACAATGATCTTCGACGAAGGGCTGTTTCATGCCGATCCGCATCCGGGCAATCTAATCGTGATGACCGACGGCAAGCTCGGCATTCTCGATTTCGGCATGATCGGAAGGATCGATGAAAACCTGCGCGAGACGATCGAGGAGATGTTGGTTGCGATTTCATCCGGCGACCAACATCGGTTGATGAGGCTGATTCGGAGGATCGGCGACGCGCCACCCACCATCGATGACTCCGCTTTGGCGATCGACGTCGCGGAGTTCATCGGAACCTATGGCCGGCAAAGGCTCGGTGAGTTTGACATGACGGGGGCCTTGAATGATCTGAGTGAGATCCTGCACCGTCACGCCATCACCTTGCCCAATCAATCGGCGTTGTTGCTGAAGATGTTGATCTCGCTTGAAGGCACGCTGCGTGAACTGGGAGCGAGCTTTGACTCGCTCGAAATCGTTCGCAGTTTCGTGCGGCGCGCGATGGTGCGAAGGCTCAGTCCCCGCCGCCGGCTTCGCCAGGCTCGTCGGATCTATCTCGAGGCCGAGAACTTCATGGAGGCCGCCCCCGACGAGGTGATCTCGATGCTGCGTCAGGCGCGGCGGGGCGAGTTGAAGATGCAGCTGGAACACCAACGCATCGGACCGACGGTCAATCGCCTCGTGCTGGGGCTGATGGCAAGTGCCGTTTTCCTCGGCTCCTCCCTGCTCATGGCGATGAAGGTGCCACCCCTGCTATTTCGAGGGCGCGCCGTGCTTGGCATGCAAGATATCAGCCTGCTGGGCCTGGTGGGAATTGTCGGCAGCATGAGCGTGATGATGTGGCTGCTACTAGCCATCAACCGAACCGGGCACCTGACCAGGGGAAACGAAGACTGAGTCGGTTTCGCGCCGGGCATCTTCCCTCGGCATCCGATCGTCAAAGCGGCGGAGCCCGTGACCTCGCCGTGGCTATTGACGCTAAACCCAAGGGATTTCTATACTTCCGGTCATGGGAGCTTCGCCGCTCCCATTCCGTTTTTTGCCCGATACCTCTCCAGTGTGCTCATGAATAGCGAACGGCGTCACGAACTGCAGCAAAACGACCTGGCGATCTATTTGGACAAGATCAACCGGTCGATCGAGCCCTATTCAAAGTGGATTGCTCTCGTCGTCGGCGTTGCGATCGTGGGGGGCATCGCCTACGGGTTCTATCGCTCCGAGCAGAAGGCCCATCGAAGTGAGTCAACGTTGCAATTGATTCAGGCCGCCGGTACTCAGGACGCCGAGGTCTTTCTGACCGTCAGCGACAACTATCCCAACACGGCGGCCGGCGATTGGGCCCGGCTCTATCAAGGCCAAAGCTATCTCTCACAAGGCATCCAGAGCCTATTCAACGATCGCGAGAACGCCGAAGAACTGCTCAGCGATGCGCAGCAGGCGTTGCGAGCGGCGATCTCGGGCAAAAAGGACAAACTGCTTCGTTCTCGTGGCCAATTCGGGATCGCCCGCGCCGCCGAAGCCCTCGGTGAGATCGATCAGGCGATTGAAGAATACAAGAAGGTCATTGAGATTAATGAATCAGAGGCGATGAACGAAAAGGCCCAGGAACGGATCGATGCCCTTTCGGATCCGACGACGAAGGCTTTTGTCAGTTGGTTTGCCGATCAAGATTTCTCACCGCGTGATCCCTCGCCACCACCAACTCTTCCCGGTACCGGCAGCCTGCCAGGGATTCCCGATCTGAACCTGCCGCCGTTGGATTTCAGTGGCGACGACGGAAAAGACGGAGACGACGGTGACGATGACAGCCCACCTCGCGACTTGGAAGGTGGACTCGGACTTCCCGAGGACGGCGCCGCACCGATGAAAGAGGAGGCGGAATCGCCGGCTAGCGAAATTGTCTTGCCCGAGGGTACCGACCTCGAGGCCGCTGAGAGCAAGACGGCACCGGCCGAGCCGACATCGACCGACGAGGCGCCGGAAGTTAAGCCCAAGGACGAGGCGGCCGAGGATGATAAGGTCACTGACGAGGCGCCGGAAGATAGGTCCTCAGACGTCGCGCCCGCCGATGACGCGCCCGCCGATGACGCGCCCACTGACGAGGCGCCCGCACTTGACGAAGTGTCGGACGAGAACGGTTCCGGGGACGAGAACGGCGCGGCCGATGACGGCAAGCAGTAGTTCCGGCGTTCCCAAGGTTGGTCTGATCTCGAGCGATCGACGCGGCAGCAAACCAGAAGATTTCGATCCGGAGGTTTCGGATTCCGAGCCGCTTGCTGATGAGGAGGTTGTCCGCGAATTTGTTGTGCCGCAGTCGGCCGACGGTCTGCGGATCGATCTCTTCTTGACGCAGAGCAGCGACGGTTTCAGTC
>JARFQX010000586.1 GCA_029287555.1 Rubripirellula sp.
GACCCGAAACCCAAAGGGGATCCGAAGGCAAAGAAGCCCGGTGGTTACTACGATGCGATTGAAACAGCCGTTCCGGGTGTCGAGGTTTGTGAGCACTTGCCCAAACTGGCCCAGCGGATGGATCGCGTCACGGCGGTTCGCAGTGTCCACCACGAAATGATCGACGAACACGCGGCGGCAACCAATCGAATGCACACCGGTCGGGCGATCAGCGGGACGGTGACCTATCCATCGATCGGATCTCTAATCGCACATGAACGCGGGGCGGCCGGTGATGGCGTTCCCGCTTACGTGGTCATCGGCTATCCGAATGTCACTCGCGGTCCCGGTTTTCTTGGAGCCCAACACGGTTACCTCTACCTGACCGATACCAGCCGAGGGCCGATGGGGCTATCGCGGCCCGACGGGATCACGACTGACCGACAAGCCCGACGCCAGGCGTTCCTGACAGCCTTGCATCGCCACGGCCGAGAAGCTCTTGGTGATCGCGTCGAGCAGTACGAGGCGGCGATCGACCAGAGTCTGAAATTGAGCGGCCCCGAGTTCAACGACGTTTTTGAGCTCGACAAGGAACCGGACGAACTGAGAAACCGATACGGTGGTGAGTTTGGTCAGCGATGCCTGCTGAGCCGTCGTTTGGTTGAGCGTGGCGTGCGGTTCATCGAGGTTGCGCACAACCTGAATTTCCTGAACGGTGCCGGTTGGGATGTGCACAACTCAGGGATCGTCGACCAGCACAAACTGATCGCGGAATTGGACTCGGCCATGTCGGCATTGATGGACGATTTGGAGGAGAAACGGATGCTCGAGAAGACCTTGATCGTCATCACCACAGAGTTCGGCCGCCCGCCGGAGTTTGACAGCGGTGGCGGGCGGGGGCACCAAGGATCAGCCTTTACCTGCGTCTTGGCAGGGGGCGGCTTAACACACCGAGGTGCTTGGGGCCAAACCGACGACTTGGCCAAGAAGATCGTATCCGGATCGGTATCGGTTCCCGACTTTTTTGCGACGATCTTGGCCGCCGTTGGCGTCGATCCGGGCAAGAATCTTTACGACGGCGACCGGCCGGTGCCCATCACGGATCGCGGGCAACCCATTGCCGGGTTGTTCACGTAGCGTTTTGGGACGCGTCGGGAGGACGGGGGCGTACGCAAGAAGGGCATACGCAAGAATATGGCCACGAAGGACACGAAACAACACGAATGACTAACAAGCCAGGAAACCGATCACTTTACAACAACGGATGGAATAGACGCCCCAGATAAGCACGCGATCATGATCTTGCAATCGTGCTCAGTCGCTTGCGACGGTGCTCGTGCCCCCAAACCACGGACTTTCATGGATTCTTCAACGTAATCGAAGGTGGGGACCACGGAATCATTCACGATTACGAGCACCGCTTCGCTGAGCACGAGCACGAGCACGAGCACGAGCACGAGCACGAAGAGTCAAGGCGTCACCATTGCGCACGGCTATTTGGTCGAAGCGTGACGAATCCCAGTTTCCAACGCTTGATGAAACGCCGCAATTTCGCGTTTCGATCGCGGTTCGTTCACGCGAGTTAGCCAACCGCGTGGTTGCGGAACCGGTCAGTTCATTGAAACGAAGCGATTCCCTTCTTTGGCTTTTTTCAGCAGCGGGCGACAATCTCTTTGAATTCACTTTCGTCAAAGATCTGCATCGACTGCGTGCGCACGTGGCCGAGTTTGCCGAGGCCGAGCAGGACGGCGGCGCCGGTCTTGGCATCCGGCGTTTCGAACAAGACACAGCCATCAAAGGCGCCAGTCGCCCAGTAGATCCCGATGATGTTTCCGCCCGCGTCCGCGACCTCTTGTCGGAAGTGCCCGGCCCGCTTCGGAGCATCTTGGATCGTGCCGAGACCCTTGTCCGTGTAAGAAATCAAAGCCAAATATCGAACCATCGAGCCTTCTCCTGAGCTAAGTGCTTGTGAAACGAGGCTACATTGGATCGACTCGCGAGACGGGATGCAAGCGAGTCGTGTGAGCGGCCTTGGCTTTTGATGTTCAGCTTCCCGGTAGCCTCCGGGCTCATTGTGGGAACGAGGTCGGCGCGGTGTCTTGGTAGCCCTCGCCGTCGAGCGATTCCATGAAGGCAACAAGCTGAAGGATCTGTTTCTCACTGAGGTCCAATCGCTCGGCAAACCGTCGATCGATCTTGCGATCCAGGTACGGATTCGGGATGCCTCCCTTGCTGTAAAGCTCAACGACCTCGCGCAGTGTCTTGACAGATCCATCGTGCATGTAAGGGGCTCGCTTACTGACGTCGCGGATCGACGGCGTCTTGAAAGCGCCCTTGTCAGATTCTTCTTCAGTGACCGCGTAACGCCCAACGTCGGCGAACGTTTCGGTTTCCGCGTCCCAGCCAACCCCGAGATTGTGGAAATCGCCATCGGTCAGATTGGGACCTTTGTGGCAGTTGTTGCAGAAGGCGTTGCCAAAGAACAGACGATGGCCTTTCTTGACGTCATCGGAGACGGCGTCCTGATCACCGGCTCGCCAGCGGTCCCACGGTGAATTGCCGCTCATCCGAGTTCGTTCATAGTCAGCGATCGCCTTCGTGATCCGTTCAATCGTGATATCGGGAGTTCCGAAGGCTTCTTCGAAGTACTTCGCGTACCCTCGAATCTTGGATAGTTTATCAACGACCACTTGATGATCCGCGTTGCCCATTTCAATTGGATTGATCATCGGTCCGCCCGCCTGCTCTTCCAGCGATGCGGCTCGGCCGTCCCAGAAGAAATGTGGAAGCGTCGCCCAGGCCAGATTGGTGAACGTCGGAGCTTTCCGCCCGCCCACTTGGCCGCCGATGCCGGTAGAAGTTGGCGTTGGTTCCGAGAACGCATGCTCGGGCCTGTGACACGTTGCGCAGGAAACGGAATTGTCCGCCGAAAGTCTCGCGTCGAAGAAAAGCCAACGCCCAAGCCGAACCCGTTCGGGAGTCGGAGGATCTTCGAAGTCCGTCAACTTGGCCGGTAGATTCTCGTCGGTCCCGATCCCGAGCGGCGGATCGGGAATCGGAACAATCGGGTTGCTCGCTTCCCAATTGGCCGCCTCATCCGACTCAATCACTGCCGTGGCGGTCTCTTCGGCGGAAGTCACGCTTGGCAACGCGCAGCAACCGATAATTGGGAGCGCGATGAAGCCAATCCAACTTGGGGAAAGCCGTCTCATCAAGATTCCTCGCTCTGGTGTGCGCGAATTCGGCAGCCCGGCACGGGCACATACCGCCAACTGGCCAACGCCTCAAGATATGCCGTTCGCTAGCGTGCTGCAAGAAAACGAGTGTTTGGCGGTGATACCCGACGTTGCGACCGCGAACCTGATGGCGACTTGACCGCATGCATCTCAACCGAAACCCGCACGATCGCCCACGAAGGCACACAAGAGAATACGAATGCGTCGTCTGGATGAAGCGTGATTTCCATTTGGAGGATCACGATTGTTGACCCCGCCAAGAAACGCTTAAGCCACTTCCGCGAGCGTGATTTTGTCGAATTCTCAATCGTCAGTGACGAAGGTGGCTTCGTGTCGCGACGCTACTTCGCCCTTTCTTCCGTTAACGCTGGTAAACTCGATGAGATCTCCGTGGCGATGGTGCCCCCCTTCTTGTCTCTCTTTTCGGAACGGACCCTCATGCAACCATTCGATCAATTGAACTGCCTGGCAACTCGCTTCGCCGGCATTCTGATTCTATTCATCGGTTCGGTTGGTGTCGGTATCACTCAGGAAGCGTCACTGCGAACGTGGTCCGATGCTTCCGGTCAATTCAAAGTTCGCGCGACGCTTCACCAACACAATGCGACGACGGTTGTGCTTCATACGGAGGATGGTCGTTCGATTCAGGTGCCGATTGAGCGGCTCAGCCAAAAGGATCGCGATCATCTCAAGTCACTGCGGACTCCCGACGACAATCCGTTTGCTGGTGGCACAGCGATCGGCGAGATGGCTTCGTCCCCACACGCTGCACCCGGATCGCTCGACGCTCAGCCACCATCGCAATCGATTGCCGATTCGCTAGCGTTGCCTGGCACCGGCAGTGAAATTGATCTGGACTCGGCGCCGGGTTCCACTTCTTTTGAGCCGGATCCACTGCCCACGCCGACGGAGATGCCTGAGAAAACCGTAGCGATCACGGAGGTCGACGCTTACGACCGGGTCTCGTCCCCAGTGTTGATCGACCCTCCGTCACTTACCTTCGCTGTTTCCGTTGGTCGCAATAAGTCAGGAAGTCCCGATGAGACGCGAGGCAGACTGTTTGTCGTGGGACTCGATTCGGGGCAATCGCAACTCGTGTGGGACAAGCCCCACGCCATTCGCGTGCTCGGTCACCACCGACGAAGTGGTCGCACGTTGATTGTCGATCAACTCGACCAGTTCGAGAGGGCCGGGGAGCTGGTGATGCTCGAGGGCGTGCTTGAAGGATCACCCAGCGAGTTGTTTCGACGGGCGCTTCCGGGGCTTGGCAAGCCGGGATTTCAACCGATGGTGGAATGGGCCCGTCTGCTGTCTGCGTCGCACGTCGCCGCGATCGTCGATGGAGCGCTGATGGTTTGGGATCTGCCGGCCGCTCAATTGCTCTATCGCATCGAAAAGGTGAAAGCCTCAGAGCCGCCCGCTTTCAGCGGAAACCTGAAGTACATGGCGGTTCCGCAAAGTGGCAAAGTCGTGGTGCTGGAAACGGCAACTGGTCGGATCGTCAAGTCGACGTCGACCGGCAGCACCCTCGTGCCCGGTGTCGCGTTCCATCCTGGAGGCGGCATGTTGGCAATCTGCGCATCGAACCAATACCTGGTTTGGGACTGCCAGACGGACGAAATCGTCAGCGAAGCGACCACCACCGATCATCTCGGATCATGGCCGCTTGATTGGATCGGCAACAAAACGTTTCGCAGTTCGCTCGGTAGCCTCGTCGATGTCGAACTGGGGATGCCGGTTTGGAAGTACAACATCGGAGCCGCTTCCAAGCCGTTGGTTATGGGCAATCGACTGGTGACCACCACGCGTTTACCACTCGCCAAGCTTTGTTCGCTACCGATTCCCCACAAGACCGCCCAGGAAGGAATGGAGCGATTGATGCGTGCCGGTGATGAAGCCATGTTGGTTCGCCGTGGTTCCAAGGTCGCCATCGCGGTCGAGGGAGTGAGCGGTGCCGACGTGTCGCAAATTGAGGATGCGCTCTCCGCGGCGGTAAAAAAAGCCGGATGGGGCGTCAATCGTAATGCGCCCATTCGCTTGGTGGCCAAGATTGGTCGTGGGGAAACCGAAGAGTTGAAATACCGCGGTATGCTCGATGCTTCCAGGAAAATCAGCGTTGCCAAAATCACGCCCTTTACCGCCGACCTTGAAATCCGAGACGCATCGAATGTGCTGTGGAAGCGGTCGTCGACCAACCACGTGCCCCGGATGTTGAGATTGCAGGAAGGCGAGACCGTTCAAGATGCCGTCAAACGATACGAGAAACCAGATCCCGGTTTTTTTGCCCGACTGAATCTTCCCCCCAGAATCCCCAAGCCGGAGGTTGCCAGTCAAATTGGCATGAGTTCCGTGAAAGATGGTCAATGGATGGACATCGGTCCGTCCATCCGCAACCGACGTCGCGGACGATAACAATGAGCCCCGGGGAAAAATAAGAAGCCCCGGGGAAACTCGCGCGTACGCATAAAGGGTGTGCAGTGATAATGAATTGCAAGTCGCGCTCATGCGCCGTCGCTTGCGACGGTGCTCGTGCTCGAAGCAATACGCGCGGTTCTCACTCGGATTCACCTCCGCTTGGACGGAAGTAACTGAGACGACCGGGAAGTCCGAAGCGGACGACGCCGGAATCTCAACTTGTAGGCCGGCATCAAGGAGCGCAGCGACGCCGATCCGGCAAAGGCTTTTGCTCGGCGTCGAATCGATGTTCGGCGTCGAATCGATGTTCGGTGCCGGATCTGCGCTTCGCTTGATTCGGCCTACTTCGAATTCGCGGACACCTTCAAGCGACTATTCGCCGGACATGCCGAGGCTTGACTTGACCGTTTCCTTGATCTCTTGGAGGCGTTCGTCAATCTGCGCCTGCTCGTATTCTCCCTCAAGATACTCCTTCAATGCTACGAGCTTTTCCTTGACCGTGGCCAAGGCGTTGCTGACCTTCTCGGGCAGCTCAACGTCTTCCGCTTTCGTCTCAATCTTCTCGATGAGTTTGCTGACCGCCGCTTTCAGTTCTTCCGGTTTTTCCTTCAGGCTGTCGAGGCTGCCGAATTCCTCTTTAATCGGTGTCAGGTAGGCAGCTGCCTTCTCGCTCAAATCACTTGCAACTTGCTTGCCTTTCTCGACCGCATCCTTGGCCATCTCCGATCCTTCTTTTGCCATTTCCCCGGCAGCTTCCTCGCCCTTCTGGACTGCTTCGCCGACACTGTCGCTCACTGCGGCCGCCGTTTCGGATGCCGACTGTTCGGCTTTCTCCAGCGTTTCGCTCGCTTTTTGCTGATCGCAACCGCTGCAGATAAGCGTTGCCGCGCAGAATGAAGCGACGCAACTGCGGTAAAGAATCGTCTTTTTCATGGCTAATTCCCCGAAAGTCTCGAAACAGATTGATTTCAACTCGATGTCGGGCCTTTCCGTCCCGAGTTTTCATCCTACGCCTGTCGAGAGTTTCTGGCCATGCCCCGGACCGGTTCATGCGTCGTGCGTCGCAATTGCTTCGCGCTTTCACCCCGGCTTTCTACGTCGCGTCAGGGCCGACGGAATCGGAGCCCGAACTATGTCTCGCTCTTCTCGCATGCCTGATCGTGGGGATGTCGACCCGACACTCTGGGAGGACGTTGGTGATGGCGATCGCTTCGATATTCGCGATCGCGACGCAGGCCATGGCGAGACGAAACGGCCACGGGCTGATCTCGCCCAACAGACAGACAATGCCGGCACAAACGAGAACCCAAACCCCTTTCGCCGCATAGGTGTGATAGCTGGGAAGTCGACCGAATTTGAGCCAACTAGCGAGCCAACTCAGCCCGTAGCTGACCACGGCGGCGGCGATCCATGCCCATTGGCCAGCGACAACGGTTGGGTTGAGCAGTACGACGGCGAGCAGTAGGCACGAATAGAAAACCGCATCGGCGATCGTATCCAGACGCGCCCCCAGTACCGAAGTGGCGGCAAGTCGACGCGCCAGAAAACCGTCCACCCATTCGGTGAACACGAGGAACACGGCCAAGGCGGCCAACCACCCAGTGCTGCCGGCGATCGCCAGCACGATCAACACGGGGGAACCCAGAATCCGTGCAGCGGT
>JARFQX010000591.1 GCA_029287555.1 Rubripirellula sp.
AACGTGTCGAAGACATCCAGATCGATCAGCCCCGGCAGGTGGGGCAGCTTGCTCGACACGCCGATGAATCGAATCAAGCCCTTGGCTCGAAAGTCTTCCAACAGGGAGATCAGTCCAGCCCGCTGCAGTGTCTCCGCGTCCCCGCCATGAAACTGGAGGAGGTCGATGCAGTCGGTACGAAGCCGGCGAAGGCTCGTTTCCAGATTCCCGCGAATCACGTCCCGGTCCCAGTGATGATCGATCTCGAGGTGGTCGTCGTGCTGGGTGTAGACGCAGCCGCACTTGGTGGCGAGATAGAACTCGTCGCGACGATGACTCAAGGAACGCCCGATTCGTTCCTCGGCCAGGCCGTAGTCGGGCGAGGTGTCGATGAAGTTAATGCCCGAATCGAGGACGAGATTGAGAAACCGGTCCGCCGAGGGCTCATCGACCACGCGAACTCCCCACGTGCGCGGACCGCGCAAACCCATGCTGCCGTAGCCCAATTGCGTGACCGGCAAACCAGTTCGACCGAGGACCTTTTTCGTGAGTGTGGGCATTCAGCGTCCCCTGTCATTCCTAGACTTCAGTGGTGCGGGAATCGAAAGAGAAGTGTAAAGCAGTTCCAGCCATGTTGTAGGGCATGGCGGAAACGGAACGTCGGGAAGAAGCTCTCAGAAACCGAGATCCGCCCGCTGCCTGAAACGGGCGACGCACGCTTGGTGTCCGCCCCCTTTTTTCCGACCGTCTATCCGCTCGAGTCGAGTCACGTCATGATGGAAAGCAACCGAATTCCCTCACCCGGATGATCAGACAACACTGAAGATGGCCGCAACGTATAAAGACGCGGGAGTGGACCTGGACGTCTACGCCGAATCAATGAGTCGCCTGCCCCGCTTGATGCACCGGACGTTCAGTCCCCGTGTGATTCCCAGTGACGGTGGCTTCGCGGGTCTATTCCGACTCGATTTTGACGGCAGACTATTCGCCCGGAATTACGTTGAACCGGTGCTGGTCAGCGGGACCGACGGTGTTGGCACCAAGTTGAAGATTGCCCAGCAAACCGGTCGCCACAATACGGTCGGAATCGACCTGGTCGCGATGTGCGTCAATGACCTGCTTTGCACTGGTGCCGAGCCTTTGTTTTTTCTCGATTACGTGGCGATGGGACGCGATGATCCGGCGCGTCTGGAACAAATCGTTCAAGGAATCAGCGACGGGTGCGTCCTCGGCGACATGTCGCTGCTCGGTGGCGAAACAGCGATCATGCCCGACCTGTACGGTCCCCAAGACTACGACCTAGCGGGATTCGCGGTCGGCGTTGTGGAACGCAAGAGACTGATCGACGGCAAATTGATCGGCAACGGTGACGTCGTGCTCGGTGTCGCCTCGAGCGGTCTGCACAGCAACGGCTTTTCGCTGGTCCGGAAAATCATTCGCGACGCCGGGCTCAACTGGGACGACGCGCCCGAGGGACTCGATGGCCGATCCCTGGGCGACGCCTGCCTGGAACCGACCCGCATCTACACCAAGGTGATTCGAGCGGTGCAGTCTCATTACCGAGTGAAGCAGGTCCTGCACGGGTTGGCCCACATCACAGGCGGCGGCTTGGAAGAGAACCTCGATCGCATCCTCCCCAAGAGCGTCGACGTGATGATCGACCCGAGCGCCTGGCAAGCGCCCGCCATTTTCCGCTGGCTTCAAGACGTCGGAAGTGTCGAGACTTCCGAGATGCGCCGAGTGTTCAACCTGGGTATCGGCATGGCCATCGTGGTCAGCGAGTTCTACGCTCCGAGTGTTTGTTCGCAGATCAATGACCTGGGCATCGAGTGCCGACCGATCGGACAAGTCGTGCCCGGTAGCGGCAAAGTCCGCTTTGCTGACTGATCAGCAACAAGGCCTCGGTTGGCTACGCCGTCACTCGGTGAGTCGGCACCGGCCGTCCAGGCCGCAGCGAGTGTGCGTGGATCGCATCGACTCGCAGCGAGTGTTTCTCAGCGAGCGTTTCGACGCAGCGCCGACAAATCGCTTCGAGCACGACCGGATCCATCGCCACTCGGGCGTTGACGATGACTTGGATCGTCCCCTCGACCGATCGATTTGCCGACAGCCCGATATCGACGCCGGAATCATTGGCGACAACGTTGGCGACTGCCTGGGCGTCGCCGCCCATCACGGAAACCTTCAAGTGCGCGATCTGTCCGCCTGTCGCCTCAATCCCCTCGGCGATCGCCCCAACCAGCTCCTGTGCAAGGGAATCGAGACTGGCTGGCGTTTCACCATCGACAAGGTTGGCCGAAAGATTCACCCAGCCCAACTCGGCCTCTCCTTCGGCATAGGTGTCATAATCGATTTCCAGCAACCGGCGTCCCGGCTTCATCGGCGATTCAATGTAGCCAAGAACCTGTTCCACCCCATCGCCCCGCCGCGGACTCACCGCAATGACCGGCACCCCTTCGGCAAACTCCGCAAGCTTCGCACGGAGCAGAGAAACATCCTCCTCGCTCAGTTGGTCCGCCCGTCCGATCATCAGGTAGTCGGCCTCCTCGAGCTGCTTGTGAAAGATGTATTCCGCCTGCGGAGAGAAGCCGCCCCGCGCACTGGTGGAACGTCCGGCCAGAACGCGAAGGCCGTGCGTGGGTTTGAGCAGGACCCCAAAAGGCGCCAATTCGAACCGCTCCCCCAACAACTGTTGCAGCGGCAGCACAACCGTCGCGACCAGATCGGTGCAGCTTCCAACCGGCTCAGCGAGCAACACATCGGGGGCTTCGTCGGCGATCAGTCGATCGGCCGTCGCGACGAGGTCATCGAAACTACAGCAGAAACAAGCACCCGCGACTTCGCCAACATCGAACCCCTGAGAGCGGAGATTCTGGGTATCGACCAAGTCGGCAGCCTGGTCGTTGGTGATGATCCCTACGCGCTTTCCAGCGGCCATGTACCGACGGGCCAATTCTCCGATCAGCGTCGTCTTGCCGGCACCGAGAAACCCGCCAATCAAGACAAATCGAATCTTCTTGTCGCTATTCATTGAGTGCTTTCAGGATTGGGGCCTGCCGCCGCACAGGAACGAAGGATCAAGGCCGGGCGGATGAGCTCATCATCGAGACGGAGTCGACCCGCGACATCGAGAACCGGCCCCCGAAGCTTGAGTTTCGAACCAACGCATTCTACTAGATCGTCACCTGCCGCGAAGCATCGCAGCCAGCTCGACTCGGCGTGCCAGCCGTGTTGACAGGGCGACAAACTTCAGAAGCTAAGACCACGGCCGCTAACGACCGGAGCTTCAGCCGGAAACGAATTGCCCCCTCAAGCGTTGTCGACGGGGCAATGCCAACGTATTCTGGTCAGGAAGAGAACGAGCGAGCCGCTTAGCCGCCCCCACCCCCCGCACGACCCCAGCCCGCCGGTCGCTATGCCATTGGAATGAGCTCTACTTACGACACGATCATCATTGGCGCCGGGATGAGCGGATTGGCGGCCGGAATACGGCTGGCACACTTCGATCAACGCGTGTGCATTCTCGAACGCCACTACACCATTGGCGGCTTGAACTCGTTTTATCGGCTGGGAGGTCGGGACTACGACGTGGGCCTGCACGCGATGACCAACTTCGCTCGGAAAGGCACCAAGAAAGGCCCCCTGGCCAAATTGATCCGCCAGCTACGGTTCAGCTGGGAGGACTTCAAACTGGCTGAGCAGATTGGATCGTCGATTCGATTCCCCGGCGTTTCGCTGAATTTCAACAATGACATCGAGTTGCTCGAGTCGGATATTGCCAACCATTTTCCCACCCAGATTGACGGGTTCCGATCGCTTTGCGGTTCGCTGCTCGATTACAGCGACATGGATGGCAGTGATCCACAGTTCATGCGATCCGCTCGTGAAGTCATTGCCGAGCACATCAGCGATCCGCTGTTGATCGAGATGTTGATCTGTCCGCTGATGTGGTACGGCAACGCGCGTGAAGACGACATGGATTTCGGTCAATTCTGCATCATGTTTCGTGCCTGCTACCTGGAAGGCTTCGGACGTCCTTTCAAAGGAGTCCGGGTCATCTTGAAGAATCTTGTGCGACGGTTTCGAGGGCTCGGAGGTGAATTGAAACTACGCAGCGGTGTTGCGCGGATTCGAGTCGACAACGGGCATGCGACCGGTGTTGTGCTGGACGATGGCACCGAGATCGAGGGCAAACGTATCCTCTCCTCGGCCGGTAATATCGAGACGCTGCGACTCTGCGACGACATCACGGATTTGGAAGTCGCCAAGGCCGGTAAGCTTTCGTTCATCGAGTCGATTTCAATCCTCGACCGAAAGCCGATCGATTTCGGCTTCGACCGAACGATCGTCTTCTACAACGACAGCGAGACCTTTCATTGGCGGCGACCGGACGATTCGCTGTGTGACGCCCGGACGGGCGTGATCTGTTCGCCCAACAATTACATCTACGATCCTGAGGAGGGCGAGTTGCCCGACGGGATTGTCCGCATTACCACGCTTGCCAATCACGACCGGTGGTGCAGCCTACCAGATGAAAAATACCAGGCGGCAAAGGTCAGTCAGTACGACGACGCGGTTGCCTCAGCCGTGCGATTCATGCCAGATTTCAGGCAGTACGTGATCGACACCGACGTCTTTACGCCCAAGACGATTCGCCGATTCACCTGGCATGACAACGGCGCCGTTTACGGCGCGCCCGACAAACAGCTTGACGGAACGACCCATCTGCCCAATGTCTTTCTTTGCGGCACCGACCAGGGCTTCGTTGGAATTGTGGGGGCAATCGTCAGCGGGATCAGCATGGCCAATCGCCATTGTTTGAATACCGAAGCCGCCCTGTGAGCAGATGGTGGATGCCGATCCAACGATCGATCGAGGGAACCCAAGGTGCACCGCAATGAAGCGACTTGAAACCGGATACGCCAGACTCGACCAGATGCTCGGTGGTGGTCTGCTTCCCGGGACCTTGACGGTCGTGATGGGGGCAACCGGAATCGGGAAAACCCAGCTGGGGCTCTCTTTCGCCAACCAGGGAAAACACCAAGAGGGGGAATCGGGCATTCTCTTTGACCTGACCGCCAGGGGCGATTCTCAAAGCCACCAGGACTACGCTGCGCGACTTTACGACTGGCACCTCCGCGTCGAACCGGCGGGCATGCAGGTCCACCCCGAGCGGGTCTGGGATCGCGAGTCGTCCAGAAAGGATGCCCTGCATTTGTTTCGTCACCGGGGACGAAGGGTAACCGCCAGTGATATGGATGAGGACCAGTGGCGTGAGTGGAAGTACGAACAGGCCAAGAAGCTCGACCAAACCATCGCCTTCTTCTACGGCAACTTTGTCCACGGCGTGAGACGCTGCGTCATCGACGGGGTCGAACCGACCGAGCGAGCCTCCGATTCCATTCAGCTGGAAATGTTCGAATACGTCTATCACCAGATCTTGCGCAAGGAGCACGACTGGGTCGCCCGCGACTTGTTTCGCGTTGGCTTTCGCGGAAACGCCGACCGCGTCGAGCAACATCGCTACGACTACAACCAAATAGGTTGCGTGCTGCTGTACACCAGCCACGAAGTGATGCTGGATGATTTGATCACCAGGCCGATCGAAAGCGGGGATCTGCTATCCAATGCCAACACCATCATCTTGATGGGGAAGACCCGCAACGGCAACAAGATGGGTCGAGCGATCCACGTGGCCAAGCACCGCGGCAGTGCGTGCGACGATTCCATCGTTCCCTTTGCGATCACCGAAGAGGGAATGACGCTAGCGTGAACGAACTCGCGAGTCTTGGTGCCTGAGTGCGGAAGACACCGATGGTCTGTCGGTCCGGATCGACAAGCTCACGCCGAGCCCTGCTCGTCACCCCGTTGTCGCTTCTGCATGTAGAGCCGAATCGGCACTTCACCGAAGGGTAAATGATCGCGCAAGACGCCGATCAGGTAACGATGATAATCGTTGCCGAATGCTTTCGCTTCGCTGCACATCAGCACAATCGTCGGCGGCTGGGAAGCAACCTGCGTCGCATAATATATCTTGGGGCGACGATTTTGGTACAGCGGGGGTTGGTGCGCCTCGACCGCCGAATGGATCAATCGGTTCAACACTCCGGTTGAGACTCGCTCGCGAGACTGCTTGAACAGCATCGTGGCGTGATTCAGCAGAGCTTTGACATTCTTGCCAGTCTGGCCCGTGATGAACGCAATCGGCGCGTAGGCAAGCGTCGGAAACTGATTTCGCAGGTAATGCACCCAGCGATCGGTCGTGATCTTGCCGTGAAGCTGGTCCCATTTGTTGACCACGAAAATGACTGGCTTGTGATTCTCGATTACGTAGCCCATCAATTGCTTGTCAACCTTGCTAATCGTCTCTGCCGCATCGAAAAACATCAGCACCACATCGGCTCGACGGATGCTGCGCTGCGCGCGGTGCATCCCGTAGAACTCCAAATCGGTGCGCTGACTTTTGCGTTTCCGGAGGCCTGGCGTATCGATCGCGGTAAACGTCTGGCCGTCCAGCTGAAACAGCACGTCGACGCTGTCGCGGGTCGTGCCGGGAACCTCGCTGACGATCATCCGTTCCGCCTCCGCCAATGTGTTGACGAAGGTGCTCTTACCGACATTTCTGCGGCCGACGATCGCCAACTTCATCCGCGGCGCCTCAACATCCTCCTCGCTTGATTCGGGCAAGCGTTCGGCAATCAGCTCAAGCAGTTTCTCGCGATGACGGTTTTGCGTCGTGCTGACACAGATCAAGTGGCCGCGCCCGAGACGGTGGAATTCCTGTGACAGCACGTCCTGATGAGGTTGGTCGGCTTTATTGGCCACGAGAATCACCGGTCGCTGCACCCCACGCAAACGCTCGGCAACCTCCTCGTCCAACGGCATCACACCGGTTTGAACGTCGACCACAAACAGGATGACGTCGGCCGAATTGATCGCCAATTCGATCTGTCTCCGAACCTCATCGGTCAGATTGTCCTCGTCGACAATTCCCATTCCGCCGGTGTCGATCAGTTCGAAGTAGCGGTCGTCCAGCTCGATCAGCGTCGTCATTCGGTCTCGGGTGACCCCCGCGTAGTCGTCGACGATGGCCAATCGCCGGCGAGCCAGCCAGTTAAAGAGGCTGCTCTTGCCCACATTGGGTCGACCGACGATGGCAACTTGAGGTACAGGCATTTTCGGTGACTACGATCTGAGCTCGTCACGAACAAGAAATGTCGAAGAAACGCCGCAAACCGACCGATCAGCATCGCGTCGATCGGCCGCACAAAGCGCAATCGATGATCCTATGCGGGCAACGAGTCCGGGCATAGGCCCATTGACGACCCAATCGGCCGACGAAGATGATTCAAGAGGCTTTGTTTTCCGTGATTTCGCGGACGGTGAAGCCCCGGATGCGGAGTTGGTGCGATTGCGGCGTTGGTGCGGATGCGGCGTTGGCCCCATGCGGTTTTGGTCCGGAGTCACGTCCTTTGAACAAGACGAAAGATCCGAGAGAGATGACGGAACCGTTTCTTCGCGACAATTCGATCGACGGTGCTGCCATCGCATCTCAAGCCGCGGCACTGGCGGTGCATCTCGAGCGAAGCGGGGTGCAGTGGCTTCCCAAACCGCGCGCCGATCACGTGGAGATGCTCATTCGACGAATGTCGTCC
>JARFQX010000734.1 GCA_029287555.1 Rubripirellula sp.
CCGACGTGCTCGCTCGCATCGCAGAGCACCCGGCCTCGCAGCTCGACGACCTGCTGCCATGGAACTGGCGCCCCGAGGGAGCAACTATCAACCGTGCGGCCTGAAAGACGGCACACCTGCGGCGCTCACCGGATGCTTACACTGAAGGCTTTCCGACGACGGCCTCAATGCCCGCGGCAACGCCCGTGATGGGCCGTCATCCGAAACCCTTTACATTTGCAGGCATCAGCACCGCCTAAACCTGACGGCCGCCGCACACGATGGATCACGGCTGCTCCTCTCCATATAGCGGACGATGACTGCGCGACGTCGCAGGCGCACTCAAGACCGCCAGCACATTGCTAATCGTGCACCTGCGGCGACGTCGTTTTCGTCCGCTTTCAGAGCGGCTGAGCGTGTGTTTGGGGACTCCGGTCAGTTCACGCCTGCGAGGCTGAGGTACCTTTGGAATTTCTCCAATTGCTCTGTCCCCATGGGGTACTTGTTCCGGACAGCAAGAAGTGTCATACGCGACCCTGGCATGTAAAGCTCATCGTATCGACCGACGGCTGCCTTGGCCCCAGCCACGTCACCCGACGCGGCGAGGGCAGCACCGAGAAAAATGTAAGGTGGGCCCCAGTTTGGTGAGGCCTTCGACCATTTCCGAAGATGCGTGACCGCGCGTTTGTAGTCCCCCGTAAGTAGAAGCGCGACACCCGAAGCACCGTAGTACCAATCCGGATGATCGGGATTGAGTTCCATCGCCGTTTGTATCAGTTTCCGGGCTTCCTCTGGTCGTCCCGCAAACGACAATACTTTCGCTAGATCAGCCAACACATCCGGATTGCTTGGTTGGAGCCGCCGCGCTGCTTCTAGTTCCGCTGCCGCCAGGCGCGGCTTTCGAGTTGTCGAAATCAACTCACTCTCCATAGCGAAATGCCTTCTGGACAGCACCCTACGCGCGAGTGCGTTGTCCCGAACGCCGACGGACGTTTCAGCCAACTTCAGAAGGTCAGATAAGTCTTCGAAGACGTTTATAGTTGAAACGTAGAGCCATTTTGCCCAAGCAAGCCCCGCGATCGCTTCCGCATAATTCGGGTCGATGCGTATGGCCTCCTCAAATGCTGCCTGAGCTAAACGATTCCCTTCGACGTCAAGGCGTTTACGTGATGCCAAGTATCGGAGGCCTCGAAGATAAGCATCATATGCAGCAGTGTTGTTTGTGCCCCTTCTATCAATTTGGTCTCGCTCGAACGGCGTAAGCCGCAATTTCAAAGCATTGATAATGTGCGCCGTCACTTTGTCCTGTAATGCAAAGACATCAGTGGCGTTACCATCGTAGCGCTCGGCCCAAATATGACCACCAGTCGTCGCATCGATGAGCTGAGCATTTATGCGTAACTTGTTGGCCGATCTGCGAACAGAACCTTCGAGTATGTACTGCACGCCTAGCTGGCGACCAACATTGACTAGGTTCAGGGATCTACCGCGATACTGGAAGGATGTGTTGCGCGCAATGACAAACAAGCCCGATACCTTTGACAGGTCAGTGATGATGTCCTCGGCCATGCCGCCGCCAAAGTAGTCCTGGGACTTGTCGTTCGACATATTATTGAATGGAAGCACGGCGATGGAGGGTTTGTTGCGGGGAGCTAACTGGGGCTGTGACGCGCTGATGGTTCTGACATTCGGCGCACCGATCTGCCACCAGGCCACACTAACTAGCGCAACCACAAGACCCAATCCGGCTGTCACCAAGACGGCGGAATGAGATAGCCACCTCGCATGCCGTGCCGTCCGAACAACCGGTGTCATCAGCGGTTTGGCTTTCTCGTCCAGCTCAATGCGAAATGCCCGAACGGGCTCAGCGATGTTTTTGACCGCTACTTCGCCCAGGTCCACCAAGTTCAAGTCAAGCTTATGGTGAAGCTGATCACGAACATTGCGTGAAATACAGATCCCACCCGGCTCGGCGAGGCTTTCCAGACGCGCCGCGACATTGACACCATCCCCGTAAATGTCGCCTTCATCGACGATTACGTCGCCAATGTTGATGCCAATCCGGTATTGGATAGTGCGCGTCTCCGAAGTGCGGTCGCCGCGCAATGCCATGGCGCA
The DNA here is from genome assembly GCA_029287555.1 of Rubripirellula sp. Lineage (GTDB taxonomy): Bacteria > Planctomycetota > Planctomycetia > Pirellulales > Pirellulaceae > Rubripirellula. Next base: position 2,098 of record JARFQX010000734.1, read on the forward strand.
CTGAACGTCAACCGCAAAGGTGACCGCATCGACAACGCTACCAAACTCCATAAGTATGCCATCGCCCATCAGCTTGATGGTCCGGCCTCCGTACTGAACCGCCTTAGGGTCGATCAACTCGGTACGATGGGCCTTCAATCTGGCGAGCGTACCGACCTCGTCTTCGCCCATCAGGCGCGAGTATCCGACCACATCTGCGGCCAATATCGCGGTAAGTTTCCGCTCCACCGGTTCACCCGTCGGGTTTGTGCCGATCCGTAGCATTGATGGTACAGCAGAGTGGATCATACGACGAGACAACAATCGATGCGCTCAAGACCGTGTCGACGGTTGTGCCCCGGCGCCGGGTGCCATCGGCGCCCAAAATGCTGCATCGCGATATGTCTCAAAGGGGTCGCGAAGAGCCTTCGCAAGCGCTGAATTTTTGACCGCACCACCTTCAACTGCGGACATGATCG
>JARFQX010000804.1 GCA_029287555.1 Rubripirellula sp.
CCGAGACGCCGTAAGCACAGAGACCGAGACGTCGGGCGTCCTGGTTATTCGCCTCGATGACGAAGGGACGCTCCAGGAACACGTTGTATCGTGAACTGTTCAGGTGATCCAAACCGTACGGTCGCTTCTGGTTACCCAGCAACTACGTTTGCAAGATCGCCAGGTCATTCCAGCCGAGGTAGGCATCGCGGAACTCGACGTTGTTTCCGCCCGCGAATTCCATCTCGATCTTGTACTCCATGTTGTCGCGGACTTTGCCCTTGACACCGAAACGCAAACGCCGGAATCCGAGTCGGTTCTGAGGATCGAGGTCCTCATTGATGTCGGCGATCGTGTCATCCTTGGTGTCGAAACCCCAAGCGTCGAAGTGCACACGACCGCTCACCTTCATCGTGGACTTGCTCGACCCGCTGACAACGATCGATTTGTTGCCGGCGACTTCGGCAACCTCATCAATCGATTCTTCCAAGTCACTCAGTTGCGACTTGAACGCTTCGAATTGCTCCTCGATCGAGGGCTCCTCTTCTTCCTCTGCTTGTTCTTCGCCTTCACCGCTCTCCCCGTTCTCGGTCGCATCCGCCTCGGCGTCTTGAGCCCGATAAGGCGCGGGGTAGCTGGTGTAATGGTTGGCCGACGGTTCGGTGGGTGGCAGACGCAATGACTGCATTGACGACGTGGGATGGTCAGCCAGAGCGGTGGTAAGGGCGCCGCCGGAGACGGTCGCGATCGCCACGCCGATCGCTAGCTGCAGGGCTCGACGCGCCCGCTGACGTAGAATATCCATGAGATCCTTCTCTTCCATTGAATGTGGAGATGAACCCACCATTCCTCGTGGGCTGCGAATTGCTTGGTCAGGTGCGAGACGCTGGTCAAACCGCGATCCCCGCGATTCCCGTGAAACCCGTGAAACCCGGTTCCTGTTCCCGGAAAAGCGAGCGAACTGATCCCCTGCTGACACCTGGGATGCGGTTTGACGACAAAGATTGCCATTTCAGCAATTTCGCGCCTTCGAATTCGAGATTCGACCCGAAATGAGTGCGAATCGTATTAAGATCTCCGCGCATGATGATTCTTCCCCTCGAGCGACCGTTACCGAAAGAACAATCGTGATAACCGGTAAGAAAGGTTGGAACGGCTGATCGCATTGTTGCGCTCAGTGCCCCGCTTTACCGAAGTCCGAGACCCAGCCCGATCGGTATAGATTCTCACAGGGCGTCGCAAATTGAGGGCGGACTCGACGCCGAGCGTTCAAATTCGAGACGCCCTTGTTTCTCGGCTGATTCGCCAATATTCAATAGACTTTTGGCACAATCGAATCTTCGGGAATGGGTTGCCGCTCGTAGTCGTCGTTTCGAATTCGCGGAGGCAATTCGACTTGCTCGCGTTCGACCTTCTTGTACGGGATCTGTTCCAGTAGGTGATGCATGCAGTTCAAACGAGCCCGTTTCTTTTCATCTCCTTCGACAACCCACCAAGGGGCCTCGGGAATACTTGTGCGTTCGAACATGTACTCCTTCGCCACCGTGTATTCCTCCCAACGCCTCCGTGATTCCAAATCCATCGGGCTCAGCTTCCATTGCTTGAGGGGATCATTGATCCGACACTGGAAGCGAAACCGCTGTTCTTCGTCCGAAATCGAGAACCAGTACTTGATCAGGTGAATTCCCGAGCGAACCAGCATCCTTTCAAATTCCGGCACCGTTCGAAAAAACTCTTCGTACTGATCATCGGTGCAGAAACCCATCACGCGTTCGACGCCTGCACGGTTGTACCAACTGCGGTCAAACAGCACGATTTCGCCACCGGCTGGCAAGTGGGGGACGTAGCGTTGAAAGTACCATTGGGTTTGTTCGCGTTCGGTCGGTGCCGGTAAGGCAACGACTCGACAGACTCGCGGATTCAAACGCTGGGTGATCCGCTTGATCGCCCCTCCCTTGCCCGCCGCGTCGCGACCTTCAAAAAGCACGGCAATCTTTGCCTTCGTCTCGACGACCCATTCCTGCAGTTCGATCAACTCTCGCTGCAGCCGAATCAGCTCGCGAAAGTAGAGCTTGCGATCGAGCTTCGGCGCCCCGTCTCGGTTGACTTGACGGTCGTCCAAGACGTCTTCGATCTCGTTTTCAAGTTCTTCGTCGATCGAATCGAGAAGGTTGTCGCGAATCCGTCTATAGAGTTTTTCTTGTTCGTTGTCGGACATTCGACGTTGCTCACCAGATGGGGACGATTAGGGGGTGTCCGGTAACAGGCATTCTTCAAACCGCTGGTGCCGCGAGCTTTTTGTCCTTGTCTACTACCGGCGCGGTCTACTACCGGCGCGTCTACTACCGGCGCTTGTCCGGGAATTCGCAGGAGTCCGAATCAAGCGACGCACAGATCCGGCTTCGGACCACATGTCGATGCCGAGAAAAAATCATTGCCGGATCGGCGTCGCTCCGCTCGTTGATTGGGCCCACGCGTTGAAATACCAGCGTCTTCTGCTTCGAAATTCTTGGACACCCTCTAGGACTTTCGTAAAGCCGATTGTTTCCCAATTCGCCTGCTGGAGCAATAACTGCCGCGTTTGTGTGCCGCGCGAACCGACGACCGCGTTGCTGGAATCGTTTCAGTCCCAGCAGGTGAGGTTTTTATTAAGCCGCGATGTTGATCTCGTTAAGTCCTGATTGGCGTTCACGTCCGTGCCCTCATTGACTCGGCGTGTAATCGCTAAGATATCCGACATTCGTTCCTCAGTGCTTCTTTCCTGAAGCGACGGGAGTCATTCATGCAAAGACAAACTAAACTTTGCGTCTCGGTGGGCCGCGAGCATCTTGAGGCAGGTCGGATCGAAAGCGTTGCGGCGGGCGGCGCAGACGCCTTGGTAATCCCGTGGAGATGTGGAGACGACGCATGGATTCCAGAGTTGGTTTCACAGGTTCGCGCGGTCGAACGGAACCTGGTTCGCCCATTGGCGATCATCGTCGACGTGGTCGATTCTGCCGACGGACCAGCAGCAATGAGGAACCTGATCGGCGGATCAGAACTCGAAGATATTGACTTTTTGGCGATTTCTTGCGAGCACGGCAGCAGTGACGTGCTTCATTTTCGTGATGCGACTCGCGGGTCGAGTCGCCAGACCGGCCTGATCGAAAAACTCGACTCCCCGCAAGACTTCGAGAACGTTGAGGGAATCGCGAAATCAGCCGACGGTGTGATGATTACCCGGAAGGGTCTCCATTCCTTGGCTCCCAGTGCCGCGCCGATCGCTCAGAAGACCGTGTCTCGACAATGCCAGGTCGCGGCCAAGCCCTGTCTTGTCGAGAGGAACGCCACGCGAGTGATCGCAAATGGAGGCGATCCCGATTTGGCCGCGATCTTTGATCTCGCGAATGTCGCTTTCGATCACGTCGATTGTGTCGTTCTGAGGGAAGTTCCGGTGGGCCAAGAGGAAGTAACGAACTTTCTTTCAGCCGCCGCGGAGATTTTGGTGGCCGCGGAGAGCTACTTGGAAATCACGGATCGGCCCGTCCGCGTCGGTTTCGGTCAACCACCGCACACCGCCGCGTTGGCCTATGCCATCCGTCATATCCTGAAGATGCAGGAGATCGCCGCCGTCGCCGTTTACTCACTTACCGGCCAGACCTCCCGAGTGATCGCCAAGAACTGGATTGCCTGTCCGATCCTGGCTTTCTCGTCACGCCCGGAAACTGCACGGAAAATGTGTCTTTACCACGGAGTGACTTCAAGACACGTCAAGGCGCAACTCGACCCCGCACGGCTACTGGAAACCGCCGGAATGTTGGCGAAGGATCTGCAGATTGCTGTCCCCGGCGACCGCATCATTGTCGTTTCCGGGCATCCCGATCAAACGCAGGATCAAGCGAATGGATTCATCGTCGAGACGATTTCCTAGTCGTAGGCGAGTCTGTCCCAGGCTCGCAATCTTCCTACAGCTTGATCGACTCGAGGGCGGTTACCGCCTTCTCGGCGATCTCGGGAGCAAGGCGGATGTAGCCAAGATCCTCGCTGAAACGTTGCCCGTCGGTGAGGCACCAATTCACGAAGGCCTTCAACTCCTTTCCAACCTCCGGCGACTCGCTGTAGTCCTTGTAGAGCAGAAGCCAGGTGTACGTGGCAATCGGGTAAGAAGTCTCACCTTCGGGGTCGGGAAAGAACGCGCGGAGATTTTCCGGCAACGGCGCGTTCTTAAGCGTTTCCATACCGGTGGCGCCGGAGGGAGTTACAAAATTTCCCGCTTTGTTTTCCAGCGACGCGATGGTGAGCCCGATTCGATCCGCGAGACCAAACTCCACGTAGCCAATGCCACCCGGAACACGACTCACTCGAGTCGCGACGCCCGCGTTTCCAGCTGCCAACATCGCTCCTCCCGGCCAATCAATTTCTTTGCCGGCACCTGGGCCCTTCGCCCACTCGTCGCTGATCGTCGCGAGATGCTTCGTGAACGCGAACGTGGTGCCGCTGCCATCCTGCCGGGCGACCACGGCGATCGGCAATCGAGGTAATTCAAGGTCGGGATTGGCGTCCTGGATCTTCGGGTCATTCCACCACCTAATCTTGTCCAGAAAGATGTCGGTGTAGACCTCGCGGGGAAGTTTCAATCCGCTGGGGACTCCGTCGACGTTGTAAACAATGGTCACACAGCCCGCGGTCGCCGGGACCAACTGGACGCCTCGATCGATTCCTTCCATCTGCTCGTCGGTGAGCGCGGCATCGCTAGCCCCAAAGTCGACCAACTGGTTCAGGAACAATTTGGTGCCCTCGCCACTGCCGATCGATTCGTATTCGATGCGCACGTTCGGATGGTCGACGGCGTACTCATCGATCCACTTCCCATAAAGTGGATTTGGGAACGTGGCGCCGGCGCCTCGAACCACCGTGACATCTTTGCCGGGCAAAGGCTCAACGTCCTGAGGCTGCGTGCATCCGACCACGAACAACGCAAGGACGACAAAGGAGATGAAATGACGGCCGATCATGGGTTCTTGCCCTGCTATCCCAGGGGTCCAACTCGGAAGGTCCGATTGCAGCGCATCTCAGCTGAACTGCCCGCTGATGTAATCCCGCGTATGCTGTTCTCGAGGGTCTTCGAAGATCTGACCCGTTTCTCCGAATTCCACGAGATAGCCGGTTCGTCCGCCCTCGGTGGTATCGACGTAAAGGAAAGCGGTTCGGTCGGCGACCCGTTGGGCCTGCTGCATGTTGTGGGTCACGATCGCGATCGTATACTTCTTCTTCAGTTCGGCCATCAACTCTTCGACTTTCCGGGTTGCAATCGGGTCGAGTGCCGAGCAGGGCTCGTCCATCAACAAGACTTCCGGTTCCACCGCGATCGCACGAGCGATACAAAGCCGTTGCTGCTGTCCGCCGGAGAGCGACAGGCCGCTCTGCTTCAGCTTGTCCTTGACTTCGTCCCAAAGCGCGGCCCCCCGCAATGCCTTCTCAACAACTTCGTCGTAGTTGCCGCGAAAGCCGTTGATCCGCAGCCCATACGTGATGTTCTTGTAGATGCTCATCGCGAAGGGGTTCGGCTGTTGAAACACCATGCCGATGTAGCGCCGCACCGCGACGGGATCGACCGAGGGATGATAGATGTCACGACCGCGGAATTGGACGTGGCCCTCGAATCGAAAGCCGCGGATCAAGTCGTTCATGCGATTGAGGCAACGCAGCACCGTGCTCTTCCCGCATCCGGACGGGCCGATGAACGCGGTCACTTCGCCCTTCTTGATCGGAACGCGAGTATCGCGAACAGCCTTGAAAGACCCGTAATACAGTTCGTTTAGATCACAATCGATCACGTAGTCGTTACTTGAACCGTTCTTTTCTGCCTGGATCATTGCACGGAAGTCTTATCGTTCAGTGGTACGGGGTGAGAAGCTCTTTCCAATCAGGTTGACAACAAGGACCATCAGCACCAGCACCAGGGCGGCGGACCAACAAATCTCAACCTGGTTTTCAAATGGGACACCGGAAAAGTAGTAAATCAGGACGGCCATGGAAGCCGTGGGCTGGGCCAAGTCTAACTGGTTGTTGGTGACGATCCAGTAATTGCTGAACAGCGCGGTAAATAGCAAGGGCGCTGTCTCTCCCGCCGCGCGAGCGACTGCCAACATCACCCCAGTGAGAATTCCGGGCATTGCCGTGGGCAGCAGGATTCGCCACACCGTTTGAGTCTGCGTTGCCCCCATCCCGATTGACGCCTCTCGCATTTTTGACGGGACCATGCGGATCGCTTCCTCCGCAGTCAACATCACGATAGGAAGCATCAGGATCGACAGTGCGATGCCACCAGCCCAGGCGGAGAATCCTCCCGTGACCATCACGACGGCACCGTAGGCAAAGACACCGGCAAGAATGGATGGGAATCCACTCAATACCTTGGCACAGAACCGAACAACGCTCGCGACGCGACTGTCGGGCCCCAGTTCTGCGAGAAAGACCGCAGCGAGAATGCCAAACGGAACGCTGATCAGTCCTGCGATTCCAACCATCACAAGCGTTCCAACGAGCGCATTGCCGAACCCGCCACCTTCCTCAAACGGTACGGGAGGCAGGGTCCAAAAGTTGGACGCTGTCAGATTCGAGCCCCCTCGGTAGAAGAGCATAATGATCACTGAGAATAACGGCACCAAAGCAAGCAGCGTCAGCAGCGTTACCATTCCACTGAGGAAAACGCTCATCAGCGTACGAGGTTTGCGGAGAGACCTTTCCAGTTCCCCCATGTCAAGCGCGTCGAAACCTACACTTCCGGTAGCTTCCAACTGCGGTTCCCGGTCTTGCTGCAACGAGTCGGACATCAATTCAAGCCCTTCAGGCCTGCCGTGGATCTCTGCAGAATGAATGCCCCGAACATGTTCACTAGCAACGTGATCGCCATCAGGACCAAGCCTGCGTACATGAGGACGGCAACTTTGGTTTCGTCGCCCCCCGCTTCGGCGAAATTATTGGCCAGCAAAGCTGCCAAGGTGTTGCCGGGCGAAAAAAGCGACACGCTAATCCGATTCGCGTTTCCCACCAACATGGCAAGTGCCATCGTTTCGCCCAAGGCCCGACCAAAGGCGAGCACCACCGCACCAAAGATCCCGCCGGCGGCAGTCGGAAGAATAACCGCCAACAAGGTTTCCCACCGCGTCGCTCCAAGGCCGTAAGAAGCCTCTCTCAACTTTGGTGGAACGGCAACAAGGGCATCTCGACTGATGGCCGCTATCGTGGGAAGAATCATGATCGCCAAGACAAGCGAGGCTGGAAGCATCCCCGGACCGCTCAGCGGCGTGCTGAAGAGCGGGAACCACTCCATGTTCTCGTGCAACCAATTGCACGCGGGCCGGATCAACGGGATGACGACGAAGATCCCCCATAACCCGTAGACCACACTGGGGATCGCCGCAAGCAATTCCACCAGGTTCTTCAAGAGGTTCTCAAGGGCCGAGGGAAGCCTGCTGTAGACCGGATGGAGATGGACGCCAAACAGCTTCAAGATCCCGTATGTCGCCCCGCCAAGATATCCCTCGTTCAAGAAGATCGCGACCGCAACGCCAAAAACCGTCCCGATCAATAACGCGAGCAGAGAGCTGTACATGGTGCCCCAGATCTCGGGAAGAATACCGTACTGCTCCCGGTTCGGGTCCCATGTCTGACCTGTCAGAAAGCCAAAACCGTACTGCTCCAATGCGGGGACCGACTGACCACCGATTTCCCAGACAATGTAGAGGACAACCAAGATCGTCGCCCACGCGAACAGCAGGCTTACCGCGCGAAAAACACGGTCGGAAGTCCGCTGGAATGCAGATGGAGGACGCGAGATCTCTGAGGCGGTTTCAAGTTCCATAGAGGCGGCAATTCCCGCTGAGCTCGAGACGGTGATGTGTACCTTCGGGACGGCTAGGCCGCTTCCGCCGGAGCAACAGAAGACGCGCCGAGCGTCTCGAGAGCCGCTTTCACTTTCTCAACAACGGATTCGGGCAATGGAATGTAACCGAGTTGCTCGCTTGATTTCTGCCCTTCCGTCAAACAGTAGGTGAGAACATCCTTTAGCACTTCCACCTTCTTGGGATCGTCGTAAGTCTTGTAGCAGATAATCCAGGTGTAAGTCACGATTGGGTAGGAGTCATCGCCCTGAGGATCCGGCATCCATGCGATCAAATCGGACGGCATTTCAACGGCTGCCAGTGCGGCCTGCGCGGACTCAATGGACGGCTTCACGAAATTGCCAGAAGCGTTCTCCAACGAAGCCATGCTGAGTCCCTGCTTTTCCGCATACCCGTACTCGATATAGCCGATCGAACCGGGTGTCGTTGACAAACTAGCGGTCACCCCTTCGTTGCCCTTCGCTTTCGTCCCGACCGGCCAATTGGGCGCTTTCTCGACACCAATTTCTGACGCAAAGTCGGAGTTGATTTCGGCAAGGTGCTTAGTGAAGACGAACGTGGTTCCGCTGCTGTCCGAGCGAACCACGACATTAATGTTCTGATCGGGAAGATCGACGCCTTCATTCGTTTCCGCGATCGCCGAATCGTTCCACTTCGTGATCTTGCCCGTGAAAATGTCGACGTAGGCGTCACGAGAAAGCTTCAGCTCGCTGACTCCTTCGAGATTGTAGGCAAGAACAATGCTACCAGCGGTCATGGGAAGAAGCTGCACCCCCTGCGCCACCTGGTCCATCTCCTCTTGCTTCATCGCCGCATCGCTGGCACCGAAGTCCACGGTGCCGTCGATCACTGACTTTACGCCCTGACCGCTGCCAACAGATTGGTAGTCGATTTGGGCGTCCTGATTGGCAGAGGAATATTCCTTAAACCACTTGTTGTACAGCGGCGCCGGGAAACTAGCTCCGGCTCCTTGCAGCTTCACGAAATCGCCGCCCGCGCCACTACCCCCGCCGCATCCCGCCGTGAGAAGAAGACTCAGGGCTCCGACAACCACTACGCAACTCGACCACCTGATCATCGCAAAATCCCGTGTCTAAGTATCCGACCAAATGTCAACCAACAAAATTCCAAGCGGAGTCGGACATCCCAATCGACACGCTGGCAAGACGATCTCGAAAGGCTTTCGAGAGGCTTGCGTCTCCGTCTTCGCAAGTGATGCCCGAGTTCTAAGCCCGATTCTGGATTCGATCAACTACCGCAAAGGTGGGATCACGGAATCTTCACAAAGCGCGACCAATCGCACAGTTGGGCCGACTGCTCTGAACCGCGTTTGCAGCGACAAACGCGGAAAAAGATAGGGGCAGCGGCCTCGTCCGAACGCGTCTTCATCGCAGCCTCACCGAGCTTTCTGGTTCACTTCACCAGTTCGTTTTCGACTGCGGGAATGGCAGTCGGACTCATGCTCATTTGACGCTCGAGATGTTGGTAGAGCAAATGCCGGTGGATCCAGAACGGCTCGAATCGATAGCGCTGAGCGACCGGAAGCACGGGATCGAGCGTTACCAGGCCGGAGCGGTTGAGCAGTCGCGGCACGGGAACCGAGATTGTCTGTCCCTCGTGTTCGACCACCACACGATCGTCGTCGACGACGTCAAAATACCCAAGACGGTTGACGCGGTGCTCGTCCAGGTATTTCGCAGCGACTGCTTCCAACAACTTCTGGTAGACCACCAACTGCTCGGTACCGTGCGATCGACTCGGACGGTCTCCCGACTTGCTGTCTCGTTCCAGCCAGCGGGCGAAGAACTCGTCCATGAAGGTCCGTTCGTTAAACGTGCGGTTATCTTCAATGTGTTCTTCCACCAAGTCGCGGACGATCGAATTCCCCGCTAGGTTGTAAAGAACTGCCGATACGACCCGATGCTGACTCGCCCAACTCTCCAATTCGTCGCGTACCTCAGGGCAGATGCAGCGATTTTCCAGGAAGCTGACATCAGCAAAATCTTCCGCGGTGGGAAAGTCGAGTGTGTTCCACTGCTCGAAATCGGGGAATGTCATCGACCGTGTCTCGCCGTCGAATCCGAGCCGGCTGAGCTTGTACTTGAAGCAGTAGTAATTCCACGTCGATACGCGAAGGTCACCCGTCGTACGAAACTCAGGTGGGTGCAACACGAACCCGCGTAAACCGTTGGGAAGGCCCTTTGAGCGGCGGTCTCGCCAGTAGTCGCGAAAGACCAGCGGCCTTCCGAACAAGACCACGTGCACGAAATCGCGGTCGCCGTGCAGCGAGAATCGTTCCAACTCTTCGAGCACGAAGAAGTAGTCGTCCGGGTGGATTTCGTCGAGCGAATCGACCACCAGGAACGACGGGGCCTGCTCGCGGATCAGGCGAATAAACTCTTTGCGGCCCTCCCTGGTCATCGAGAGAAGCCGGCTGATGACCTGACCCCGATACTCAATATCTGGCTTTTTCTCCGCGAGTCCCTGCGTGGCGAACTCCTCGAGAAGTTCCCGAATGTCGAACTTGGCGACTTCGCTTTTGGGAATCCAGTTCGTGTAAACGCCACCCTTGACGAATGTCTTTCCGATTCCAGCCGGTCCAGCGACCAGCGTAAAGGCTCGAAACGGATTCGGCCGTCGCGTCGTGAAAGCTCGTACCGCTTCATTGAGCTGGTACCGCAGTTCGATGTTGGCATCCCAGTAGTAATCCCGCAGCGACTCATTCCGCGGCGCGCCGTCGACCAACGGCAGGGGCAGCACGCGGTCTTCGATCTGCTTGAGCAGCTCAATCCCCTCGGACTGGCCCATGACAGAACGGTCCTGCGCCGGGGCGGTTGGAGAGATCACGAAGACCGAAATCAGAAGGGCCGTGAGACCACGGAAAACTTGTACAGGCATGAGTCGAAGCTGGTGGCTAAGCTGGCAACAGAAGCAAAACAGGAGAATACCGTTGCGCCTCTTCGACGCCACATCGTCTCCCGCATCTTCACATGATCTTCGCGGCTTGTTTATGGTTGCTTCATGAATGCCGGCGGGCGGGGCAGACGCCGCAGAATGCCACCGAAGTGCTCGTCATCGCTGCCGAAGTAAAGGTCTCGATCGCCGTCTGCGGATGTCCGAAGCGTCAAGCTCTCAACCTTGACGCCATCGAGCCTGGCGATCTGCTGGGCATCGCCGAGCTGGACGGTCGGTCCATCGCGGTTCACCATCCGGCCGATACGCCAAATCACGCTGCGAAAGGGACCGTTGTCGCCGGGGTCGTTGGTGGAAGCGATGTAGATCGCCCCCTCGTCGTCGATCTCCATCGCGGCGATCGGGCGACCCTCTCGAGCGACGCGACCCCGGCCCTTGTAGAGCGCGGCCGAGAATTCGCCGAAGTGCCAAGGATCGACAGACAGCTTGGCCCACCGGATCCAGGTCGAGCCCTCGCTCTCGGCCCGCTCGGCGTACACGAACACCAAATCACCCGCCACTTCGCAGACTTCGGAGGCCTCGACATTGGTAATCTTCTCAGGCCACTGAACATGCGACCTGATCTCAATTGATTCACGCCCCCGTGTGACATGGAAGATCCTCGCTTCGGCTCCGATTTCCTGTCCGCTCTCGCAGATCAGGAAACCGCGTCCTCCGGGCAATCGGCAGACGCTCTCCAGATCGCTGGAAACGCCACCGCGACCAGTGAAGTCGATGCCCATGTGCCTCCAGACAACGCCTTCGTAACCGGAATGCGAGAGATTCAGGACGCTGACCCGGGGCCAGTCGCGGGAGCGTGGGTTGTTCTTCGAATCGTGGACCGCCAGAAACTCGTCGCCGCCAATCCAAGCCAGACCGCTCAAGTCGAGCTGGTACTTTACGTCCGGCTCAAAGGCGGCCGACCGCTGCCAGTGCCCCGGGCTCCCAAGGGGACTCCACACAAGTAGCCAAGCGATTGCCATCGAGGCAACGCGTGAGGATTGAAGCGGTCGTGGCAGCATCAGGCAACTCGAATCGCAATCGGACAACGCGCGAGGGACCACCGTACTGGGTCTCGGTAAAAGAACGAAATCGGATCTGTCGGCAGCCGTGGGTATTCCATTGAAACGCCGGCGAGCCCGTCTGCCAATCACTCCGCCGCAGCTTACCCAAAGCATCACGTGAACCTCTCACAAAACTTGGTTATGCTTCACGTTTGCGGCCCACGGTGGTTGTGGGCCATGCTCGGATTGTGGTCTGTTCGCGGTGGAACCCATGCGTCCAATGATGGTCATTTCGGATTGGAAGTTGCTGCGATGGATCTGGTTGGTCGTCTTGGCGCTTTCGCTACCCGGGCTCGCCGCATCAGCGAACGACCAGCCCAACGTGCTGCTGATCGTGTCGGATGACCAGGGCTACAACGATCTGGGGACTCTGGGGAACGGGATCTTGACCCCGTCGCTGGATCGGCTTTGCCGCGAGGGCACGCGACTGACAAACTTCTACGTGACTTGGCCTGCCTGCACACCGTCGCGTGGGTCGTTGCTGACGGGGCGTTATCCGCAACGAACCGGCGTCTACGACATGATTCGTAACGAAGCGCCGGACTACGGATATGAGTATTCACCAGCTGAATACGCGGTGACCTTCGAACGAATCGGGGGAATGGATACCCGAGAGATCCTGTTGCCCGAGATCTTGAAGGCCGGGGGATACACCAATGCGATATTTGGCAAGTGGGATCTAGGCTCGCTCAGACGTTTTCTGCCGACTACGCGTGGCTTCGACGAGTTCTACGGATTCGTCAACACGGGAATCGACTACTACACACACAAGCGTTATGGCGTCCCAAGTATGTATCGCAATGGGAAGCCGACGACCGAAGACGAAGGAACGTACTGCACCTACTTGTTCGAGCGCGAGGCCCTGCGTTTCCTCGGTGAGCACGCTGGGGTGAACCGATTCTTTCTTTATGTCCCTTTCAATGCGCCTCACAATTCATCATCACTCAATCCGAAGATTCGAACGTCCGTTCAAGCACCCGCGCGGTTCAAGGCGCTGTACCCGCCGGTGAAAGAGGAGACTCGACGAGTTGACTCGTACAAGTACGGCGGCGCGGCGGAGGTGACGACCTCGGAGGCGCGTCGCCGGGATTATCGGGCTGCTGTGACTTGCATGGATGAGGCGATTGGCAAGATGTTGCGGTTGCTCGAGCAGCGTGGCGTGCTGGATGAGACGATCGTGATCTTCTTTTCCGACAACGGCGGCAGCGGCGGGGCGGATAACGCGCCGCTGCGGGGTCGCAAGGGGCAGACTTGGGAAGGGGGCATTCGCGTGCCTTGCGTGGTTCGCTGGCCGGACGGAGGGATTCCGGCCGGAGCGATCAATGACGCGTTTCTTTCCAGCCTCGAGGTGTTGCCGAGCCTGGCCGAGGTGACCAAGAGTCCGCTACCCGACGGCGTCGTCCTCGATGGGTTCAATTGGTGGCCCGCACTGCGGGGCGAGGCCGAATCGCCGCGCCGAGAGATGTTCTGGAAACGCAAGGAGACTGCCGCCGCACGTGTGGGCCATTGGAAATGGGTGGAGATGGGAAAAGGAGGAGGTGGCCTGTTTGATTTGAGCGCGGACATCGGCGAATCCAACGACCTCTCCGAGGAGCGACCGGATGTTCTTGCCAGGGTGAAAGCTCGCTACGCGAACTGGTTGCAAGAGATGGAGAAAGCCGAGCCGCGAGGGCCCTTTCGAGATTTCTGATTTTGTGACGCACATGGTGAGCCGAAGGCCCTCAGGCGCCCTCAGGCCTCGTGCGACGCGCGCACGCC
>JARFQX010000815.1 GCA_029287555.1 Rubripirellula sp.
CGCTAACTCGGCGACAGATCAGTTGCCCGACGACGCCATAGGTCAGCACCTTGTCGCCGACGATCGTTGGACTGCTACGCGGCCCTTCCTCATATCCAAGGAGGTCGCGATAGACGAGTGGTTCCGACTTGGACCACAACAATTCTCCCGTCTTCAAGTCGAAACAACGCAGTCGTTCGCGAGTCTCTCTCCCAAGCTGGCCACCTTCGGCATCGAATTGGAAATACTTTCCACCGGCGACCGACCCGATGCCGTATCCCTCGCCTAGATCAATCGACCACATGAAGCGAGGGTCCTGGACCCAATCGATGTTTTCGGCCGCGTTCGCCGCCACCCCATCGAAGCCGGCTCCGAGAAAACGCGGCCACCCCCGCAGCTGGAGTTCGCTTCCGGTCGACACCGTTTGCGCGTTGGCCGTCACGGCAAGAAGGCTTAACAGGAAGGGGACAAGAATCGTAGAGGGGCGAACTGCATCTCTGAGTGGACGGAGCATCGGAATTCCAGAAAGTGGGCAACACGCGAGCAAACGAAAACTGGGACGCCCAGACAGACTCGCCCGCCCTGATTCCCGCGGCGATTTGTTATCGGATTGTTATCGGACCGAATCACGCCAACAACGGGCAACGGAGTCCGTTCGTCATGGAGCGACCGTGCTGGGGTTCACTAGCAGGATCGGCTAACATCGGCTCCCAAGCAACCACTGTATCGCAATCCGTGAATTGAATCTCCGAGCACGTCAAACGGCGAGGTAGCTGATGACTGATCTGCACGTCAATCGACGCCTGACCATTCCCGATCGGGAGCTCACCGTGTTGACTTCTCGAAGCAGCGGCCCCGGAGGCCAGAACGTCAACAAGGTCAACACCAAGGCGACGCTGAAGTGGAACCCCTCGGCCTGCGAGTTGATCGACCCAGCCTGGCGGCGTCGATTTGTGGCGCGACACGGCAATCGGATCAACCGCGAGGGCGAGATTGTCCTGCACAGTGACCGATATCGCGATCAGGGACGGAATCTGGCGGACGTCCGCAACAAACTGGTTGCCATGCTGCTTGAGTGTCAGGCGCCCCCGAAGATCCGCAAAGCAACTCGCCCGACCAAAGGGAGCCAGCGGCGGCGACTGGAGCAAAAACAGCGGCAATCGCAAAAAAAGGAGCGTCGACGGAGGCCAACGAACGACGACTAGCATCGCCGTCGCGGCTTCGGCCGAAAATGGCGAGTCGATGGTGTCAGTGAATTTGGCCGCATCGGGGAGCCGTGATTATGAGCCAAGACGAGTTACAATGGGGGCGGAAATTCGTGCGGCGGCGGGCCGGCGCTCGAGCATGTTTTGGTTGGTTCTAGGGAGACGAAAAAGGAATCGGACAACAAGAGCCGTCGGCGGCCCGAAGGGCTGTTCGCACATTTGGAGCAGATTTGGAGTCCGCCCCTTTTTCCCGACCTACGTCAATTTTTGAGACGGCTGCATTGAGCCGAAACCCGACTCGCCAACGCCCCGCTGGCCGACCTCAGCCTTGCCGGGGACGGACCGTTCCGCAACGATTTGGGTAGTTCCGCCTCGTCGAGACTTGATCGAGCAAGTTCTAAAGAGATTCGCCTCATCCGAAAACGAATGGATTGATGAAACGACAAATGCACTTGGATGACCTGCTGGCAAAGTGGTCTTTCGACCCCACGAACCTGAATGTCCGTCTGGTCAAGGGCAAGGACGGCCGTGATGTGATCCAAATGCGAGTCGACATGGGTGTCCTGCAACTGGAAACGACGGGCCGACCCGATGGGGAACAATACCAGGGACACGAAACGGCACTTGAGTATTTTCTGCAGTACTACCTGGAACACCCCGATCACACCCTGTCGGAGCAGGAATGCATGGATGTCGACCGAGAATTCATGCAGTTCTACCACCGTCGGATTTGCTGGTTGCGATTGCAGTTTTATCACCGTGCCGTCATGGACGCCGATCACACCCTGCGATTGATGGACTTGACCGAGAAGATGAGCCCCGATGAGGAGTGGACGGGATCTCACGAGCAGTATCGGCCGTTCGTCCTCTTTCATCGGACGCAAGCCGATGCGTTGGGGCACTTGGAGGAGGATACCGCGGAGGAGGCGGTGCAGGCGATTAACTCGGGCCTCGACACGATGCGGGCTTTTTTCGAGAAACACGAAGCCGAGGAGCACTTTGATCAAGATGAATTGGTGGTGCGATTGGTGGAGCTGCGGGAATCATTGCGGAGCGAGTACGCGGTCGGCCAAACCCTCAAGGAACAATTGGCCGAGGCGGTTGAGCACGAACAGTACGAACTGGCTGCCCAATTGCGGGACGAACTGACGCGTCGCGAAATGAATTAGCACTTCGTCACCGTTGTCGATCCCTTATTCGCGACGCCGGTGCATCGCCGAAAGAGTCATACATGGGTGCTCGGCAAAAACCGACACGTCAATCACCAATGGTGCACGGTCGCTCGAGCCGCGAGGTGCTGCCGATCACCATTATCGCTCCGGCGCCGCTCGGTTCCTCCACGTGGCTGTTGCAGCTGCGCACGGTTGCCGTCGTTGGCCAACTGATCACGATTCTGGCCGCTTGCTTGTTGGCCGATGTCCGCCTTCCCTATTTGCCGCTGCTGCTGCTGGTTGCTCTCACGGCGGTGACCAATGCGATCTATGCGATTTGGTTGCACACGCTTCCCCCGGAGGATCGGTTCGCCCGCGACCCAGCGACGTCCTGGCAGGTCGCGCTAGCTGCCGAGGATGAGGGGGCTACCGACTTGCCGCATCCCTCCGACGAATCCTCGCTGCTCCACGGCGTGGCTTTGGCCTTGATGCTGTTGGACCTGGTGACGTTGACCGCCATGCTTTACTTCAGCGGAGGAGCGGGGAATCCCTTTAGCTTTTTTTACTTCGTCAACCTGGCGGTCGGCGGGGTGATGATTCGCCCCAAAGCGGCATGGAGCCTAACGGCGACGGCGATTGTTGGCTACACGTTCCTTCTGTTTCGCTCGGTTGCCGTCGAAGGGCTTGAGTCGCCGGCAGCCAGCGGGCTTGACCTGCGGACCGGGGGCTTGATGCTCGCCTTCGCGACCTGTTCGAGCGTCG
>JARFQX010000952.1 GCA_029287555.1 Rubripirellula sp.
CTTTGTGATTGAACCGGACGTCACGAGTTTTGATCTGTCTGAATTCGAGCGAACGGATGAATTGGCCGAGGTCGGAGAGAGAACGGCAAACGAATCAATCACCCAAATCAAACAGCTCTTGGCGAAGCTCGATTCCAAGCTTTTTTCTGACTAGTGCTTTGTCAGAACTCAAAATTGGGGTTGACCCGGGTCGGGAAAAGGGGTCAGACACCAAAATCCGGAACGGCCCTTCGGGTGCTTCGCACTTTTGGTGTCTGACCCCTTTTCCCGGCAACCCAAAATCCAAGGTTTGACAACGCACTAGAGCATTTCCAACTTTGACCAAGTCGTTACCGCGATTTCGGATCAACGCGAATGTGCAGTCGGTCTTCGGAGATACGACCATCGGTATCTTCGCGTCGAACGTGTACCAGGTAATCACCCGGTTTCTCATAACGGTGCTTGACTGGTTGCTCGCAAACCACCAGTGATGGGGCAATCAACTTGAAAGTTCCCCACCGTGTCGGGCAAGCGGTACATGCCAGAGACCAGCTTCACCTGCTTTGCGTCAATTCGAACGGTGGCTTCGGCACGGTCGACTTGTCCCCAAACATCTCCAATGCGTTCGTCAACGGCGAGCAATTCGACTTCACAAGACTTGCCATCAGCTAGTTCGACCGAAATCCTTTCACCGATGTTCAAGTCGACCGTCGTGAACAGCGGGGCTACGGTTCTTGCAGCTTCGCTGCGAGTCTGGGGACAGACTCGCCTACGGTTGGTTCTTACCGTTTTGCCCGTTGCTTAACGACAACCTTGTGCGCGGTTTCGCGGTAGAATGCGGCATCTTCTGGGTTAATCCCGTTCGGCGCGTACTGGATCTTCCTCGCATCACGGCCGGTGATCGTTTCGTACCAGACGAGGCCGGCGAGGTAGCATCCGGCGGTATTCGCATGCTTAAAGTCCAGCTTGAGCACCGGCTTTGACTCACGCTTGTCCCAAGACCAACCGGCAACCAGCGAGTGGGTTTGATCGGGAAGTTGAGGAAAAACCGGATTGTCGAAGTCGTAATTCGGGTCAGGAACGACGACCTTGCGTCCCTCCGTCTTGCGTACCCTCTGGAACGCCGTCCCCACCGGGATGATCCTCGCGTTGAACTGCTCCGCCACATCGGCGTACGCGTGCGCAAGTCGCTGGTACATTTCCTCCTGCGTGAGATCGTGCTCGCGCAAGTAGGGAGAATCCGGTCGATAAGCCCACGTCTGATGGATCAGGATTTCGGCCCGCGGCGCGTGTCGTCGCACCAACTCGACCAGCTCATCGATGTACGGGTGGTAGGATTCTGGCTGATAGCTGAGCGCACTGTGCTGCTGGATCGTGACAACGTCCCAATTGTCGGCCGCGAGGTATTCCTGCAAGCTCAGTTTGAATGTGCCCTCGTCGGTGTTTCGTGTGTAAGGCCGCTGGCTCGCATCTTCTCCGAACTGTTTTGCCAACTTGGCATGACGCTCCAGCGTGCATCCCCCAAGGTTCGCCGTCCCGATTTCAAGGTTGACTCCTCCATCAGCGGCGATCTCTTTAAGATAGCGGCAAGCATTCTGAGCGAAGCTGTTTCCAATTGTCAGAACTCGAACCGAATCGCTCTGGCCCACCTGAGCAATGGCTCTTTGACTGGCACCGTGCGTAATGGCGAGTAACGCGAGAACGACGCACGCCCATTTTTTTAATCTCATCATGATCCTCCGATTGCGGCACCATTATGATGGGAAATCAGAGTCGAATGGGAACTCAGTCGGATTTCCTCTCTGGAGTCAGTTTGCGAGGGGATTGCGTCGTGCTTGATCGAAGGTTTTACGATGGTTCAAAGGCGAAATAGCGTGCGGATTAGCATGCCGATGGTTGTGATCGGATTGATCGGGATCGGGTTTCTCCCGACGATCGATCCGTCAATGAAGTTGCTGGCAGCGGAGACGCAGCTTGCGGTCGAGGAAGACGACCGCGTGATTGCGGTGACACGTGGCGGCAAGGTGGTCTTGGTCTACAACAAAGTCTCTCCTCCCGTTCCGCCCCAGATCGATCCGGTGTTTCAGCGAAGCGGCTTTCTGCATCCGGTCTTCTCGCCGCGAGGCAAAGTCGTGACCGATGTTTTTCCCGCCGATCACCCTCATCAACAGGGGATCTTCTCGGCCTGGGTGAGAACCCGCTGGCGAGATCGCAAGGTTGATTTCTGGAACGTTGCGCGTGGGACGGGGCAAGTGACGCATGAGCGGGTTGTTTCCACATTCCAAGATGAAAGCAAAGCCGGATTCAAAGTCCAGCTGATCCATCGTGCGTTGCATCCTCCGAAGACCGACATCTTGCGTGAGACGTGGAAGGTGACAGTGCGGCCAAGCGAAGAAGATGTCCACTGTTTCGATCTCGAATCCACTCAAGAGAATCTGACTGAATCTCCGTTGATCATCGACGAGTACCATTACGGGGGATTCGCCGTGCGCGGGCCCATGAGTTGGCTGGATCCAAAGGATCCGGGATGGACCGAGGAGCTTGGTTCGCAGAGCGGCAGTCGTTTCCTGAATGATTTGGGGTCTGATCGGCAAGCCGGCAATCATCAACGCGCCCGATGGGTTTCGATGTATTCACGGGATTCGAATCGAATGGCGACCATTACGATGCTTTGTCATCCCAGCAATCGCGGCGCGCCGCAGGCTGCCCGCCTGCACCCGACCAAGCCCTATTTTTGTTTTGCAGCTTGTGTCGACGGTGAGTTCACGATCGAGCCCGAGGATCCGTTGCGATCACGCTACCGCTATCTCGTCACCGATAAGCCACCGGATCCATCTTGGCTCCATCGACGTTACGAGTCGTATGCCAAAGAATGAACCCCCTTTTCACAACGAGGATTCATGGGACGGGTTGCCGCTAGGCGGTCGCTCTCGCAGCCAAATCGGGTTTCTTTCCCCGGTCGGCGAAGACGCGCAATCGCCAGAAGGGAGTGGGGTTGAGCAGAATTCGACCGGTCCCCTCGTAGACCCTGACCCAGCCTTCTCCAGAGGTGAGAAAGCCCAAGAAGTTCGTCGTTGCGCGGTGGACGGTGAAGGAGACGTCACCGGTGCGGGCGATCACCGAGTCGCTCTCGGCCGCGAATCTCTGACCGGGTCGAAGTTGAATCTCTTGGACCGGCCCGCGGGTCGTCATCACCACTCGGCCAGACCCGCGGACGCGAGTTTCCAAGTAGATCAAACCGCGGCCCGTCCAGATTGCTGTACGGATTGGCTCTCGACGAAAGCCAACTTCCACCGTGCCTTCGGAGGCCAGGAAAGCACCCCGCTCGAGCAGCCACGTTTCGCCATCCAAGTCGAGGAAATGGAATCCGCCCAACGATGACTCGAGCGTGATGACGCCACTGCCGGTGTAGGACGGTCGGTAAACCGCTTCGTTCGCGAGCAAGGAGGTGACCAACCTGCCGACCGATGGCACCACGGGCGAGTGGATGCGAATGTCACCGGAGTAGTAGTTGAGCGCTCCCGCTTCCACACGCACCATCTCGTCGTTGAGTCCAATCTGAACAAAACGAGTGCCCTCTAGTTCCTTCACCAAGAATTCTGCCATCGCTCAGCGGCCTCCTCGGATGAGTTCCACCAGCGGCACGTTTTCGTCCTCAATCATGACCTCGCGAGCCAGCACGAAAGCGTCCGGGGGCACCCCAAACTGCACGCTCCGGTAGGGGCGTTCCAGCACCGCGATCAGCAAAATCAGCGCTCCCAAGAAGAAAGCCAGCATGCCCCCCAGAAACAACTGCGTCACGAATCGCATGTCGAATGACCACATCAGCCCGTAATTGATGATCGTTCCTACGATGACGACGTACCACATCGGTATCGGAATTGCCGACACCGAGGCGTACCGCCGAATTCGCCCCTGATCCGCCATCGCCTCGAAGTGAGAGATCGCTCGTGCTTGAATGAGTTCGTCGCGTCGGGAGTTGTGTTCGATCGCCATCAAGCCCTGGAAGATCGCCTCGAGCCGAATATGGGATCCACGAGGATGCATCCCTTGTCGAAGCAACGGCCACTCGTCCTCAATGATGGTTGAACAATAATCGATGAGCTGAACCTCAAGGTCTTCCCTTAGCGGCAACGGGTACTCACCGACAGCCCGATAAAGAGCCAGCAGCGCTGAAGCTTCGCTGACTGCCTGCGATTCGACGTCATTGACGTTTTGATAAGCGGCAACGGCGATCAAGCTCATCAGCAAACCATACAGCACACCAAATGCTGCCAAGACGGAACCAACGATCTCGTTGTCACCGCCGTAGGATCGCACCAGAATGCGGAAGAAAGGGCGAAGCGCCACGCATCCAATCCAGTACACTCCGACGAACACCACCGCAACGAGAGCGGCGAGAATCGCGATCGGTTGCTGGTACAGTAGACTGCTCAACGGTTATCCCCCCTCGGACCCATTCTCTATCGTCGCCGGATCGAAGCTTCACTTCGCTGGTGCATTTGCCGCCACTCGCCAAATTCGGAGGCTCCGATCCGCCCTCAGAGGCTCGAATCCAGCTTCAATTCCTTCACCGGCTGATGGCAACAAATGCAAAGGTAGATTCGCGATTTACGCTGGTGTTCGACCTTCCTCTCCCGACCAAAAATATTGATACCCAAACGGTTCAGCAAGTAACCTCCGATGCAGTACAGGAGAATCGCGAACAACAATCCCCAGGCAAAGCTCGTCCATGCCCAGACAACGATCGCAAGCAAAAGGGTCAGTAGCAACAGAACAGGCCAATAACCTTCTTCTGGTTCCAGGTACACCGCGGGCGGTTCGATCTTCTCGACGGGCGCGTTGCAGATGCTGCAGGTGAGCTTTCCGTAATAGTCGCAGGATTGGTTGACGCACTCGAGTTGTCGATCCGTTGGGAGTAACCTCGCTCGGCACTGATAACAAAAGGAACTGCGGCACATCGGGCAATGGAACGCTTCGGCATCCATGGCGGACCCGCAGACGGGACACTTTTCAACATTCCCGCGCCGCTGCAGTTTCTCGCTTTTCTCGTCCGAAGGAGACTCGTTCGCGTGAGTATCCTCCGACTGATCTTCTGCCTTCTCCGGCTGTTCGCACATGTTGCTCGATCAACCCCGTACCGGGTCCCCTGAGAAATTGGCTAGCCAAGGTGGAGCCGCTTCCGAGTGCCGTTTCATTTTGCTGCAAATTGTAGAGGCTTTGCCAAGGTCTGGGAAGCAATTGAATGCTTTCTTGCAGCATGATCGTGATCGGCTGAGTCGAATCGCTTCGAATTGCGAGATGCGCCAGGTCGAACAACAACCTTGTCCGATCGATCGGATCGCTCTTGTCCGCGATGTCTTTCAGAGGCTCGGCCTCGACGCTCGATGCCAAATCGGAAGCAAAAATCGCCACTCCGTCATCAAGATGGCGATAAACGTCTTGGCGCCGGGTCGCGCCTTCCGACTTCGGATCAAATCGCCGATTAAGTATCCACGGTCGTGGTCCGTTGGCAAAAGCCGCATCCAACGCTCGGTTGGCCTCTTCCAGGTAGCCGGCTAACTGATACGAGGCAAAACGCAATGCTTTAGCCGCCGTATCACATCCGCCAAAAACGGAATCATCGGACAGCACGCCCTCCGAGTCGATATCGACCTGAAGGAGGTCGCGGATCGTGTTGGTCCGTCTCGACCACGTGAGGGATTCCAGGAAAACCGGTTGGGAAAGCCGTATAATCGGAGGCTGTGCGAAAGGCGATCCGTTGAGACCACCAGACGCCACTGCCGAATTGTTACCGCGTTGAATGCCCTTCCGTTCAAGAAACGAAAGTTGATCCTATGTTACAGAGTCGCGGCTCGGTGGTGACGGCGTCACTTCACGAGTTGACTGTTTTGCTCGGACTGCTTGTCGTGTCCAGTATTGCCTCGGCCACAATTGCTGGAGAGAAGACCAGCGCGGTGGCCACCAAGCTGGCGGAAGTTTGCCGCAAGCATGAGGTGCCGGCAATGGTCGCCGCCGTGGTCAACGCGAACGGGTTGGTGACAGCAGATTGCTTTGGTAGCCGCAAACGGGGATCGTCGGATACGGTCGAATTGTCTGATCGGTTTGCGATTGGTTCTTGTACCAAGTCGATGACGGCAACCCTGGCGGCCGTCATGGTCGAGGCCGGCAAGATCGACTGGGGAACGAGCATCGGCGAGGTTTGGGCCAACGCCACTGACGATGACATTCATCCGAAGCTGCGCGATGTAACGCTAGGCGAGTTGCTGTCGCATCAAAGCGGACTGACCGGTGATATTTCGGACATTTCAGGACCGGAGTGGGCGAGTTTCTTCGCGGAAGATCAGTCGCCCGTAATGGAGCGCCGACGCATGCTCAAGCTCGTGCTTTCCACGCCACCAAGGCAGCCACGGGGAACGTTCGCCTATTCGAATCTTGGATACACGATCGCTTCGGCAATGCTCGAAAGCCGCGCCCGGGAGCCGTTCGAGTCGCTCATGAAGAAACATGTTTTTCAACCACTGGAAATGCGTTCGGCAGACTTTCGTTCGATGAAATCGGCAAAGCTGCTTCAATCTCCATTCGTTTGGGGGCATTCTCGGACCGGCGAGCCCGTTGACCCGCGAACTGTGGGTGCTGAAAACCCAAGTGTCTACGCAGCCGCCGGCACCGTCCACTTATCAATCGAAGACTACGCAAAGTACGCGCTGTGGCATTTGGCAGGCAAACCCGCCCCGGTGCTTCGATCACAATCTGCGTTTGAATATCTCCACACGCCGCAGGTCGACTATTCCGCGCCGGGTGCCAAGTACGCGTGCGGCTGGATCTGCGTTGATACCGGACTGGGGCCCGCGCTGAATCACGGCGGGTCCAACACGAATTCCTATGCATTGATTTGGGTCCTGCCCGAATCGGACTTCGCCGCCGTCGTCTGCGCGAACACAGGAGAGCCGCAATCGTTTCCCGCTTGCAACGAAATGATAAGCCATTTGATGACGGAATACGCGGCCACCGGGAAAGCGATGCGGGCCCAGTCGCCTTCGTCCGGTCCAGGTGAAGTTGCGCCCCAACGGCTGGTCGGTCGGTATCAGCTTGCACGCGACTTCATCTTTGATGTGAACGTCCGGGATGGCCGCTTGATGGTCGGCATCACGAATCAGCCAACGCAAGAGGTGTTCGCAGATTCTCCGACGAAATGGTCGTACCGCGGCGTCAGAGCAACGCTGGAGTTCCATCTTCGAGACGAAGGTCCGGCCTACGCACTAACGCTTCACCAAAATGGCGCTGCCCAGAGAGCAACGCGGATGCAGGATTGAATCGCCTAGAGCAGAGACTGCGTGCGAGTTTCCCATCATAGCATTCGCCCTGTCACGCTTTTGGAAGGGCGTGTCATCACTTCGGCGGCAAAGAAACAGATCAACGGTATAGCCGCTGAGTGG
>JARFQX010000971.1 GCA_029287555.1 Rubripirellula sp.
GGCAGTGAGGCAGTGAGGCAGTGAGGCAGTGGGGCAGTGGGCGCGTGGGCGCGTGGGGCTGTGCGGGCGGGAATCGGGGCCGTGGGGGCGAGAATCGTCGCGGCAAGCTACACTCCCCTGTCGAAGCGGTTGGGCCGCTCCTTCATGAACTGAAACGCGATTGTCTGATGGATCCTGAAGTTGTCACTGGAATCGGCGTTCTGTCCCATTGGGCGATCGTGATTGGACTCGGTTTGCGGGTGATCTTGAATCGTCCGGCGACCGGAGTTGCCCTCGCCTGGTTGTTGTTGATTTCCGCGATCCCTGGCGGCGGCGCGATTCTCTATCTGATGATTGGAGAACGTCGCATTGGTCGCCATCGCTCGGGGCGACTCAAGCGTCTGAGACTCGACTTCAAGCCGATCGCCGACGAGGTCATCAAGGAGGGAATAACTCACGTCGACTGGTCGGAGCACTCGGCAGCCGCCAAGGGGATGGATCAGCTGGGGCGAAGGATCGTTCACAGCCCCACGGTCTGCGGCAGCGACCTGCATCTTTCCCACGACACGCAGGAGATGCTCGCGGCGATCGCCGGCGATGTCGATGCGGCGCAGAAGAGCGTGTTGATGGAGTTCTACATCTGGCACTCAGGCGGTGCGGCTGACGAGGTGTTGGAAGCGGTGATCCGTGCGGCCGGGCGTGGCGTCACCTGCTGTCTGTTGATCGATGCGCTCGGTGCTCGGCCTTGGTGGAAGAGCGATCAACCGCGGCGGCTTCGGGAAGCGGGTGTGCAACTGCGAGAAGCTCTTCCTGTGGGCCCACTTCGCTCGCTGGTAGGGCGAGCGGACCTGCGACTGCATCGCAAGATCGTGGTGATCGACGGTGAGATCGCTTGGACCGGCAGCATGAATCTCGTTGACCCGCGGTACTTCAAGCAAGATTCGGGAGTCGGCCAGTGGGTCGACGCGATGGTCCGCACGCGAGGCAATGTCGTGTTGCCGCTCGCTGCGACCATGATCGGCGACTGGATCCTTGAATCGGGCGAGTCGCTTTCTGATGTGATCGAGCAAACTCGGATTGGCATGGTGCAGCCCTTCGGATCGGCTGACGTCCAGGTGATTCCGTCGGGCCCCGGAGAATCGGGAGACTGTTTGCTGCTGATGATCCTGGCGCTGATCAACTCAGCACATCAAGAGTTGGGGTTGTCCACGCCTTACCTCGTGCCGGACGACTCGCTGCTGCGCGCCGTGCGGGGTGCGGCCGGCCGAGGTGTGCAGGTCCGATTGATCGTTCCCGAGCGAGTGGATTCGTTTCTGACCCGTTACGCCAGCCGTTCCTATTTCGACGAACTGCTTGATGCCGGCGTGGAGATCTATCTTTACCGTGGCGGTTTGTTACACACCAAGTCGATCGTCGCCGACCGCAAGAACTCGATGTTCGGGACGGTCAACTTGGACATGCGCAGCTTCTGGCTGAACTACGAAGTCGCCCTGTTTGTCTACGACCATCCGTTCGCGGCTGAACTTCGACAGTTACATCAGTCGTACATCGACGAGTCCGATCGACTTGACCCGGCAACCTGGAGCCAGCGCTCGTTCAAGAATCGATTGCTGGAAGACTCGCTGCGATTACTCAGTCCGCTGCTCTAAAAAAGCCATTGGAATTGAGTTTGGAATCCGATCCCTTGGTTGTCCAACAGTTGAGGGGCGATGTAGTCCGTTTCGCGGTAGGTAAGTTCCACGCCGACGCGGAACGTCTGATTTACATCCCAAAGCAAATTCGTGAAGTAGGTCTCGTTTCGTGACCTTTGAAAAGCGGTTAGGGTGGTAGACAGGTCGGCATCCTTTGGGTTATCGACACCATAGCCGAAGTGCGTGTGCAGGCGTGGACTCAGGTAGACGTAGCTCTCAATGTAGCCGCCGCTGGTACGAATACCTTCAAGCGTGACGGGATTGATAGTTTGAAGAACGCCAGCGTTATAGGTTCCGATCGCCTCACCGGTGAAAACTTCTCCCGCGATTCCGAAAGCGGGGCTGACCGCAAAACGGAAGTCGATGGCGCCACCCCGCACATCTGTCTCGACACGTCGAGCCAAGGCGATATCCGTGCTGCGAATCTCGCCAACGACCCCTGAGATCCCGATTTCAATCGGACGCAATCCTAGCGCTCCCGACGGAGTTCCCAGGCCCAACGCCAAGCGGCCTTCGAGGTTCGGCCAGCCGTTGTCTTCGAGCAAACGGAACCTGGGATCGATCGTCGAGGTGATCGGGTCACTCAGGGCCCCTTGCAGCGTCCACTGAACATCGCTGCCGAGAACAATATAGCGTTCGAGCCGCAACTGTCCGCGGAAGCTGTTCCCCGCGTTGCCCGACGAACCCAGGATCGAAAACGGAAGCACGGTGGGGGCGCCCGGCGCGAAGACGTCAAACAACAAACCGGCTGCGAATCGCCAGCGATCGTTCTTCAGTTCCCCGAACGCCTGCAAGGGGAGCAGTCCGTAATTGTCTTCGATCACGCTGTCATTAAAGAACGTCGTGATGATCTGGCCGCCCGATTGAAAGCCTCCGAACTGGGGTCCCGTGAACGCCGCACCGACGGTGCTCTGCCGGGCGTGAATGCTGACCGTGTCCTGATCAACCCCCGCTGCCGATCGAGCAGTCAGAAAGAAAGGGACCCCGGGGGCGAAAGCACGCGGGTTGCTCAAGAACATGTCCAGCTTGAGGGCGCCGAACAACTGGACGTTGAAGTAAGGATTCAGCGTGGACACTCGGGGGCAATCGAGGCAGGGTGCCGGGCAAATCGGTCGAACACAGCCGTGGCAGAGGCATCCGCAGAGACCGCCGCGTGAGTCACAGCCGACCATCTGACACGCGTCGCAACTGGCGTCGCAGCCACCGCACTCACCGTCACAATTCCCATCACAACTGCTACCGCATGGAGCTGGCTCGCTCCCGCTGTCACAGTGCAACTCGCGAAACGAGGCCAGGCTAAGTCGTGCATTCTCGCGGGCCGAACGCTCATCTTCTTTCTGTCTCAGATACAACAGCTCGGATTGGATCTGGGTCAGTTGCTCGGCCGAGATTTCGACCACCCCTCCGCTTTCCTCCGCGATGACGCTTTCATCGCCAAACAGCGGGCGGGCCATCGGGGCAACCATCCACAGCACGCTGAGTGTTGTCAACGAAATCCAGCGAAGCGTTAAATTGATTGTGGGGGACACGACTTTGACTCCTTCAAAGACCGAGCGTGTGAGACGTATCGCTCGTGGCGGGGTTATAGCTGGCAGCATCCTCATCAGTGTGATCTGCGAGAGATCCGGCATGATGCTCACAATCGAAACGACGCCGGCCCCGGGGTGAGGGATCTTCACAGAGTTCCGATTATTCCGCCCGCCGTCTCCATCTAACCGCTACAGCTTGCCCGGTTCCGCGAGTCCTTCCCACTTCCCACTTCCCACTTCCCACTTCCCACTTCCCACTTCCCACTTCCCACTGCCCACTGCCCACTGCCTCACTGCCCCACTGCCCCACTGCCCCACTGCCCCACTGCCTCACTGCCCTACTGCCCCTTCCCCAATCCATCGTCGCAGCAACCCCTGATAAGCGTCGATACGTCGATCGCGAAGGAACGGCCAGTGGGTGCGGACGACATCGATCTCATCCAGGGCGCAGTCGGCCGTGACGAGGCAATCGGAATGGTGGTCGCCACGGGCCACCACCTCACCTCGGGGCGATGCGATGAACGAGGCCCCCCAAAACTCCAGTCTCCCTTCGATACCGACTCGGTTCGCCGCGCCCAACCAAAGACCATTCGCGATGGCGTGCGCCCGCATCGAGGTCTGCCAGGCATCATGTTGACCGGATCCGAACTCTTCCTTCTCTTCGTCGATCCAACCGATGGCCGTGGGATAGAGTAGAATCTCGGCGCCGGCCAACGCGAACAATCGCGCCGCTTCGGGAAACCATTGGTCCCAGCAGATTCCGACACCGAGCGTGGCGTAACGGGTGCGGACCGGGGTGAAGCCTAAATCGCCGGGCGTGAAATAGAACTTTTCATAGAACAACGGGTCATCGGGGATGTGCATTTTTCGATACGTCCCCGCCAGTGATCCATCGGCGTCGATGACTGCCACCGTGTTGTGATAGAGGCCCGGTGCTCGGCGCTCGAACAACGGCACGACCACCACAACTTCGTGTTTCTTGGCGACCGCAGAGATGGCATCGACCGACGGTCCGGGAATCGGTTCGGCGTAGTCAAAGTTGCAATGGTCTTCGCTCTGACAGGGGTAGGGGCCGGCGACCAGTTCCTGCAAGCACACCACTTGTGCACCGTGATCGGCCGCCTGTCCGATCCAGCCACAGGCCGCTTCAATGCACTTTGTCGGAGATCCGGCGTCTCGCATTTGCACCAGCGATAGGCGAACATTGCGTGCCACAAGCGTTCCTTTTATGAAGACCGGTTGCAAGGTAACCGGAGAGGTGGATTGGGATAGGCATGAACCATCGTAAGCTTCAAGAGTTGTTCTTTGCAGGGACCGACACCGACGTGGGAAAGACGTACGTCACCGCGCTGGTCGCCCGCCGCTTGAAGGCCGCGGGGCGAAGGGTTGGCGTCTACAAGCCAGTGGCCAGCGGTTGCGTGGAACGGGCGGGAAGGCGGATCGCCGACGATGCGGTCGCGCTCTGGGAAGCGGCCGGTAAGCCTCGCACGCTCGAAGAGGTATGCCCGCAGCGTTTCCTCGAGCCGCTCGCCCCACCCGAGGCCGCCGCTGCGGAAGGAAAATCCGTCGATCTCGATCGACTTCTCTCAGCTGCCGAAGTCTGGCAGCACGACTGCGACGTCTTGCTGATCGAGGGCGCGGGCGGTTTGTTTAGTCCGCTCGGGGACGGGCTGCTCAATGTTGACTTAGCGAGACAGCTTGACGCCGAGGTGGTTCTCGTGACGGCGAATCGGCTTGGCGTGATTCATCAGGTGCTGGCAACTTGTCGAGCCGCCGCGCACGCCGGCACGCCAATTCGAGGCATCTTCTTTAGCTGTCCCGATTCGAGCGAGGACGGATCGCAGCCCAGCAATCCGGCCCAGGTGGCCCGCTATTGCGACGTGCCGATCCTGGGTGTCGTGCCTCACGGCGGCGGCCCTGAGCACGTCGCCGGCATCGAACGGATCCTTGGGTAGGTTTGCGAGCTATCGCGCAAGCAGCCAACTCGACGGTCTCAAGACTCGGGAACGGGCCTTCGGACAGACCCTGTTTCGCCTTCGCCGACGCTGGGTCGGACTCGTTTTAGCTTCATCCGCAAATTGAGGAACTCGACCGCCAGCGAAAAAGCCATTGCAAAGTACACATAGCCTTTGCTGATCGGCGTGCCTGCAGCTTCGCTTACGAGAACAACCCCGATCAAAATCAGGAACGATAGAGCCAACATCTTGACCGTGGGATGTTCCTGGACGAAGTCGCTGATCTGGTTCGCAAACGCGATCATCACGCCGATCGAAATGACCACTGCCAGGATCATGATCTCAATGTGTTCGGCCATTCCAACCGCTGT
>JARFQX010000983.1 GCA_029287555.1 Rubripirellula sp.
TTTGAATCGGAATTTGATGTCGCAAGCAGCGAAGATTGATGACACGTTCGCCGAAGCGTTTCCGATGCGGGCGACTCGGTTGATCATCACGGCCGTTGATTTTGAGTTAGCAGAGATCGCGGCCCGGGAGTTCTGCGGGAATGCCTCGAGTGTCATCGGGTGCGATACCGAGGCGGGCATTGAAGCGATCGTTCCGGCGGATGAAACGCCCGATGGCCGACCGGGTATCGCGGTGCTCGCTTTTGCCTTTGACCGCAAATCCCTGGAACACGCCGTCACGGCGCGGGTTGGCCAGAACGTGCTCACCTGCCCCACGACCGCCTGCTATTCGGGGCTCCGCAGTGAGGCCAGGAAGGATCGCATCAAGGTCGGTTCCCAATTGCGGTTTTTTGGTGACGGCTTTCAGTTCTCCAAGAAGTTGGCCGATCGCCGCTTCTGGCGCATCCCGGTGATGGACGGCGAATTCCTTTGCGAAGATGTCACCGGCACCGTCAAAGGGATCGGCGGCGGCAATCTACTGGTTTGCGGTCGCAGCCAATCGGAAACGCTGGCCGCCGTTCGGGCAGCGGTGCGGGAGATCGACGCGCTGCGCGACGTCATCCTGCCATTTCCCGCGGGGATCGTTCGCAGCGGCTCGAAAGTCGGCTCCAAGTACAAACCGCTCAAGGCGAGCACGAACGACAAATGGTGCCCAACGCTGCGCGGCCAAACCGATTCGGTTCTGCAGGAAGGTGAGCAGGCGGTCTACGAAATCGTGATCGACGGTCTCAGTCCCCGAGCGGTCGCCGGGGCGATGCAGGCCGCGGTTCGGGCCGCCTCCACGCAAGACGGTGTGCTGCGGATCTCGGCGGGCAACTACGGAGGTAAGCTCGGACCACATCATTTTCACCTCCATCAACTCGACGACCCAAACTGCGGCGTGGCGTGACCACCGCTTGCAACCAACGCCAGGTCTAAGAGAGTGCACAAAAGAGAGTCCGCAGTGGCGGGTCTACACAAAACGCAAAACGCCCAATCATCTTCCGCTCGCGGCAAGAGCCTGCCTGGAAAGGCGAATCTGTTTTGCCTACACTGCATTGGTCCTCGCCTTCGAAGATATCCCCCACCTCGAGATATCGATGCCCGCCATTCGACTCCTGCTCAATCCGATGCGGACCGCCAAGCAGGGCGTGAACGTCAATGTTGGAAAAGACGGCGATGAATACAAAGAGATCACGACCACCTTGTCGATCCACCCCGAGGATCTGGCGGCACTCGGTATCCAGGATGGGGATTCCGTGCGGGTCCGAACCGAGTTCGGCGAAGCCGAGTTCAAGTGCCAATCGGCCAAGGTGCCCGAGGGGATGGCGTTTGTCCCCTACGGACCTCCCACCTGTCGATTGATGGGGGGCGGCACCGACGGAACCGGCATGCCGACGAGCAAAGGCTGGGAGGTTGACGTTATTCCTGTTGATTCCCTGAGTCCTGAGACCTGAGTCCTGAGTCCTGAGTCCTGAGAAGCAAATTGAAGCGATGAGCAAGCAAGAGATCAGCGGCCCTGATTCGCCACACTTTCACCACGAGCCGACCGAAGGTGACGCTACCGCCTGGGAAGAGGTCGAGCCGGGCCGATTCATGCCACGAAGGGTGCGAGGCAGTTGCCAAGGCCGCGCCCTGGGCTGAACGTTCACCGTTCCGCCATCCGGTCCGGATGGCACCGCCTCTGAAAACGAATCGAACCACGACAACGAACACGAAATCGATTTGAGCTCTGGTCCACGCCCTGACCACCCTCGGGGTTGCGACGGCTAAGGCGTTGTGAGGGCTGAGCAGTTCCGTCTTGCCGGGAAATCACTGATGGAAATGAAAGTCATTGAGCATGCGACCTGCACCTTTTGCGGCTGCGTATGCGACGACATCGAATTGCACGCCGACGAGACCCGCATTCACCAAGCCAAGCGGGCGTGCGTCCTGGGCAAGGCGTGGTTCCTCAATCACACCGCCGAGCACAAGTATCCGGATGCCCTGATTGACGGTCGACCCGCGACGGTCGACGAGGCAATCGAAGCGGCGGCCGACCACCTCTACAACGCCGACATGCCGCTCGTGTATGGCATGAGCAATACGACCTGCGAGGCCCAGAAGGAATGCGTCGAGATGGCCGATCTGCTATGCGGCCTGGTCGACAGTCATACCTCTTTGTGACACGGTCCAACGGAAATAGCCGCCCAGTTGGGTGGCAAGGTCACCTGCACGCTCGGTGAAGTGAAGAACCGGGCCGATTTTATCGTGTACTGGGGAGGCAATCCGGCGGAGTGCCACCCGCGGCACTTCACCAAGTACACGCTGATGCAAAAGAGTAAGTTCCTGCCGCGCGGCCGCAAGGATCGCACGGTCGTGATGGTCGACATTCGCGAGACCAAAAGCGTCAAAGCAGCCGATATCTTCTTGCAGGTCCGACCCGGCAAAGACTTTGAATTGATGACGATCTTGCGGGCGATGGTGAAGGACCAGGAGGTAAGCGACGAGCAAATCGCCGAGACCGGCTTGACCCGCGAACAGCTGACCGACCTGATTGCCCGCATGAAGGGGGCCAGGTTCGGCGTGATGTTCTTCGGCATGGGATTGTCCATGACGCGAGGCAAGCACATGAATTCGGCCGCCCTGTTGACGCTGGCGGCCGAAATGAACGCGTTCACGAAGTTCGTTGCGATGCCGATGCGTGGTCACGGAAACGTCACCGGCGCGGACGTCATCATGCGTTGGCAAACCGGTTATCCATTCGGTATCTCGTTCAATCGCGGATATCCTCGCTACAACCCCGGTGAGTTCTCGACGGTTGACGTGTTGGTTCGCGGTGACACCGATTGTGCCTTCATCATCGGTGCCGACCCCGGCGCGACGATGCCTCAACCGGCCATTGACCACTTGGCCAAGATCCCCACGATCGTGTTGGACCCACATGTGACCCACACGAGCCGATTGGCACGTGTGCACATCACCACCGCGCCGGCCGGGATTGCGGCACCGGGCACCGGCTATCGCATGGATGAGATCCCCATGCCATTGCGTCCTGCCTTAGAATCGCCCTATCCTAGCGACGAAGAAGTCGTCCGCCGCATCAAGGAAGCGATCGCCGCGAAACCGGATTGGATGGGCCAACAGCCTCAAATGTTGCTGTCGCAAATCTGACCCTGTCGGCGATCGCAGCGACTTGCCGTCGGTTGAGGACCTTCACGCCAGGGCGGCGGCGCAACTGCTTGACGGGCCGACCCGGCTTTCGGTGTCTGACA
This sequence comes from Rubripirellula sp., assembly GCA_029287555.1. GTDB lineage: Bacteria > Planctomycetota > Planctomycetia > Pirellulales > Pirellulaceae > Rubripirellula. The sequence goes on from JARFQX010000983.1 coordinate 3,273, forward strand.
CCTTTTTCCGACCAGTGGCGTGATTCACGTTGCCGGTGGACCCGTCAAGTTCCGGATTTCCGATTCAACAAGAGGCATCACGTCGTATGCTCCGAATCATTGGCGGTACCGTTTACGATCCAGCCAACGGTATCAACGGCCAAGTCAAAGATCTGTTCATCGACGGAGGCAAGTTGGTGGCGTCGGCAGCCGAGGGTCGAACCATCGATGCAACCGGGATGGTGATATTTCCGGGCGGTGTCGACGTGCACACGCACGTGGCAGGCGGATCGATCAACTTCGCTCGAGCGATGACACCGGAAGACCATCGTCGGACGCAGGCGTTCATTCGATCGCAGACCCGACGTAGCGGGATCGGTGGGATGGCACCGACAACGTTCGCCACCGGTTATCTGTACGCCGGGATGGGATGGACCACGGTGAACGAGGCCGCCGTCCCCGTGCTGTCGGCGCGGCACACCCACGAAGAACTTGCCGACATCCCGATCGTCGACAAGAGTTGCCTGGTGCTGATGGCCAACAACGAGATCATGCTCGATCTGCTCGAAGAGGGCGAATACGAGCGGGCCAAGCAAATTGTCGCCTGGCATATCTGGGCCGCCAAAGCGTACGGCGTCAAGGCGGTCAATCCCGGTGGCGTCGCCGCGTGGAAGTGGGGAAAGAACGCCAGTCAATTAACCGATCCGATCGAGGGCTACGCGACGTTGACCCCCGGTTCGATCGTGACCCATTTGGCCCGCATCGTCGCCGAACTTGGGATCCCGCATCCGCTTCACCTGCACTGCAACAATCTTGGAGTGCCAGGGAACATCTCCACGACGCTTGAAACGGTCAAGCACCTGGACGGCGCTCGGGCGCATCTGGCTCACCTGCAGTATCATGCCTACGGCGGCGACGATTGGGACACGATGAAGTCCGAGGCAGCTCAGCTCGCCGATTACTTCAACTCGCATCCCAACTTGACGACCGACGCTGGCGCCGTGCTCTTCGGAGACACGGTCACCATCTCCGCCGACGGGCCCTGGCAACACTTGCTCTACAAGTTGACGGGGCGCAAGTGGGGGAACCTGGATGTCGAGAATGAAACCGGCTGCGGCATCGTTCCCTATACCTATCGGCCCAGCAATCTGGTCAACGCCGTCCAATGGGCCACCGGACTCGAGCTTCTGCTGCTGATTGATGATCCCTGGCGCGTCTTCTTGTCGACCGATCATCCCAACGGCGCTTGCTTCTGGCGTTATCCTGAAATCATCCAACTGCTGATGTCCGCGGACTTTCGCAAGGAGTGCATGGCGCCGCTGCCGACCGCGATCAAGAATCGGATTACCCTTCCGGAGATAGACCGCGAGTACACGCTATACGAAATCGCGACGATCATTTCGGCCGGTCCCGCCCGCGCCCTGGGACTTCACCACAAAGGCAACCTCGGCGAGGGAATGGATGCCGATATCGTGATCTACAATCGCGAGGACGACATCGCCCGCATGTTCGGGCATCCCCGCTACGTCATCAAAGGTGGCGAGATCGTGATCGAAGAAGGCGACATTCGCGAGACGCCCGACGGCCGGGAATACCTGGTCAAACCTTTCTACGAGCCCGATACGGAAGAATTCCTGCGACCTCGGTTCGAGGATCGCTACTGCATGTCATTCGAGAACTATCCGGTGGAGATGGAGCGGATCGAACGATCGCAAATTCAAGCGTGTGCCAGCCCGGATTCGTCCGATTCTCCACAATAGCCGTCCCCATGAATCCGATTACCTTTCGGCTCAAACAAGAACCGACCGTGACCCTCGAGGCCGAGGTGATCACGCCCGACCGCATGTTGGAAATGTCCCGCGCGGAGATCGCGGCGAGCACGTTGTATCACGGCAAACGTCAGCGCCGACTCGATGAGTTCTTCGAAATCGACGGGGAACGAAGCGACCATCTCATCTTGCACGGCGACCTGACACGGGTGCGGCACCTGGGCCGAGCCATGACTCGCGGTTCGCTGACCGTGCAAGGCGATGTGGGCATGCACCTGGGTGCCCAAATGAAGGGAGGCAAGATCGAGGTATTCGGCAACGCCAGCGACTGGCTCGGGGCAGAAATGCTCGGGGGCGAAATCCTGGTCCACGGGGCCGCCGGTCAACAGGTGGGTGCCGCCTACCGAGGTAGCATGGCCGGAATGCGGGGAGGGTTGATTGTCATCGACGGCGCGGCCGGCATCGAAGTCGGGATGCGGATGCGACGTGGGACGATCGTGATTGGGGGCCGCGTCCGAGATTTCGCCGGACTCGAGATGAAAGGCGGCACGATCGTTTTGCAACAGGGCGCCGAGATCCGCACCGGCGCCTGGATGCGGCGGGGAACGATCATCTCGCTCCAACCGCTGCAATTGATGCCCACCTTCGCCGCGAGCGGATCTTTCAATCCAACCTTCGTCGCCGTCTACTCGAATCATCTCCGCCAACACGGCATCGACTTACCGTACCGCGCCGAAGCGGGACGCTACGAACGCTTCGTCGGCGACCGAGCCATCCCGGGCAAGGGCGAGATTCTCATCTGGCGAGAGAACGCCGCGTGAAGCGTGACGTTGGAAGCGAGCGGGGTTGTGTCACCCTTCACCCTTCAGTTACTCGTTCATGTGATATTGACGGTTCGCCAGCCTTCGTTTGCGCATTCGTTCTCGCTCATGTTTCCACTCAACAATGGGATCAATTTCCGGATCGTCCTCGAGTTCTTGCACGGAATCGCACGCATTCGCAAAGGCTGAGAAAGCCATGCCCATCGTACGGATGATCGGGATCAGCATCGCGCCAACACACAGCGTCCCCCAGAGTCCGGTCGGGGAGGCATCGCCATATCCAACGGTCGTTGCGGTGACCACCGTGAACCATG
>JARFQX010000985.1 GCA_029287555.1 Rubripirellula sp.
GGCTTTGCTCACCGAGCTTTCGAATCCCACGGGCATCAAGGACTTTGTGGACGAGGTCAGCTGTTCGATGTCTTCTCGAAGGACTAGCTTCTCCTTTCCCTGCGTATCAATGATGCGGAGCGAGTTCGCGGATTCTCCGGCGAGCATCCCTGACAGGACGATTCCATCGACGGTTAGAATTTGGTAGGTGCGGAAATTGTTCTCCACACTGCGTGATGGATCGAGAATGTTGATCAGGATTTCTTCTTTCGGATGCACCGACATTCCCGTCAAGTTGGGGCCGATCTCAGTTCCCATCTCGCCGTGGATGTGGCAGGCTTGACAGTGTTTCTTAAACATTGCCAGGCCGTTCGTGACATCGCCTTCCTGCTCCGTGACCGGCATCCATTGATCCACCAATGCTTGGGCTTCAGTCCAGCCATGATCGGGTGATCCGCTGCAACGATTTCTATCTGAAAGCGTGTGAACCCATGGCTTTGAAATTGGCCTCCAACCAACTCGATGTACTTGGGTGAACCCAAGAAACAGAACGGCGCACAATGAACCGGAGTCAAACCTCCTCCCTCATTGACGTAGCTGAGCAGCGCGGATTCGGCCTCCGGTGTGATCTGCTCGATGTTCGCGAAGATCAGCAGTCCGTCATATTTGGACAGGTTCTGCTCGTTGAGATCGCCTAGTTCTTCGGTGTATCGGAGGTCGATTCCTTGGTCGCGAAATGGCTGGACCAAATGCCGATAGAACTCAGAAGGCTTATGGATGCCTGAGTCGCCGAGCATCAGCACTGAGGCTTGCGATTCCTGAGCAGAGGCGAAATTGCATGTGAGCAATGAATCGAAAAGAATGATCGTCACTGCGAGCGTTTTGGTCAGTTTCTGCATGTCTATTCCGGTTGAGCTTTTGGTTAAACGTTCTTTGTCGCAGCACCACCAGTGATCGGGCACACAGCATGCTCGTGGGCGACGAACTTGGTCCGGTCTAGGCTTAACTACTTGAAGCGTGGAGAGAGTCAGCTATCGACTCAATGTGATTTATAGCTAGTTCTCGGGGCGGTTCCATGAGGAATTGCGCACGCAGACAGAGGTATTTTACATCCCGAGGCTTCGCTGCCGCGGAGTAAGATCATGCGTATACGCATAAACCATTGCGGCCCTTGAAGGTTCCGAAAACTCTATCTTGATTTGGCCTCAATACCTGGCGCAAGACAACGTGGAGAGGAGCAATTAGCAGCGGATAACCCGAACGAGATGTGGTTCCTAAATCCAAAGGAAGCCGTTTAGAGGTCCGGTACCTCCCGTTAGGTCGGGCGATGAAGTAATGCCTTTCCAGCCGGTCTCGCTGTTGGGGCCGCCGCTCTGGATTGGCTCTTCGAGGCAGTTTTCCCAAGTGCATCGCTCGCAGCCGATTCAAGAACTTAGGGGTACGGGTGTTCTCGGGCTTCATGTAGACTGTTACGCGATGGAGGAATTTCACGCCGGCGCGTTGCGGTTCCTCGCGCGAGTCACGCAGCCTGGTATCCACGACGATGGAGGTCGACGGATGACGCGCCCGATCCGACAAGGATTCCGATCACCCCCGAATCACTGAATAGATGAATGAATCGATGAAACAGAAGAGTTAATTGCCATTGGCACTACGTGCCGCATACATGGCTCTTCACCGCAAAACGGAGGCAAGGTTTTCTGAGCATGGAATTACGACGGACCGGTTTGTGCTCCTGCTGGCTCTGAACGAAGGTCGTACGCTCACTCAGCGAGAGCTGGCTGACCGCATCTCGTCAGATCCGAGCACGGTTCGGGCGATGTTGGTGCTGCTGGAGAAGAACGGTTTGGTTCAGCGAGCTTGCCATCCAACCGATTCCCGGGCTAGGACTGTGGCGCTCACGGCGGTCGGTAAGAGAAAGCTTTGCAAGCTTTTGAAAGTCGGTCAGTCGATTCGTGATGAGATGTATGGTGCCATGGCACCGGACGAAGCCAAGATTCTGATTCGATTGCTTCGACAGATTGCTGATTCCCTTATCCCGGAGAAGACGCTCGTATAGGCGGCTCGCACCACGATTCAACTTTATTTGATAACTTCGGTTAGCAGTTGCCGATGTGGACGCCAATGTGCTGGGTGCGATCAATGAAAAGCTGAAAGAGAAGACTGGCAAGGCAGCCGACGGCTACAGTGACTATCGGAAAGTCTGGAGCGGGATGACATCGACGCGGTCATGATTGCGACACCCGATCATTGGCACACCAAGATTTCTATCGAATCGATGCTCGCTGGTAAGGACGTTTACTGCGAGAAGCCGTTAACGCTGACAATTGCTGAAGGCAAACTCATTGAAAAGATTGTCAAACAAACCGGCCGCGTCTTTCAGGTTGGGACGATGCAGAGGACGGAGAACGATCACCGCTTCTTGAAAGCCATCGCGTTGATTCGCGCGGGGCGGATCGGCGAGATCCGCAAGGTGACGTGCGGAATCAATGATGCGACTGGATCACCAGTTATTCCGGCCATCGACGTACCCGACGGACTTGACTGGGACATGTGGCTTGGGCCAGCGCCCAAAACGTCCTACCGTGCATTGCCGGAGATGCGTCGAGGATACGGTGGCGGTGTTCCGCTCTACACCAATTGCCACTATGCCTGGCGTAACTGGTACGAATACTCTGGTGGACAAATGAACGACTGGGGCGCCCACCACGTCGATATTGCGACCTGGGCTCTTGGAGCCGGTGATACCGGACCGAACAAGATTACGCCGGTCAGCTATTCGTTGCCTGTTGAGTACAAAGACGGCTACCCGACTGTCGATGACCAGTACAACTCGCCAACCAAGTTCGAGATCCACGCGAACATGCCCGGCGACATTCCGCTCGTCATCACAAGCGAGGGAGACAACGGCATCTTGTTCGAAGGTACCAAGGGTCGCTTCTTTGTGAACCGTGGACGACTATCAGGCAAACCCGTTGAGGACTTGGAAAACAATCCGCTGCCCGACGGTGCGGTGGAAGTAGTCTATGGCGGTCCTGTCAGCGAGAATCACACCGCCAATTGGATCGCGGCGATGCAATCGCGGGAGCAGCCGATCTCCGATGTTTGGACTCACAACCGAATGCTTGAGACCTGTCACTTGGCGAACATCGCGATCCGCGTGGGACGAGAACTGAAGTGGGATCCTGCAAAGCGAGAGATCGTCGGCGACGACGAAGCGAATGCGTTCCTCTCGCGTGAAAGCCGCAAGGGATACGAGATCGAAATGTAATGCCGGTCCTCAGAATCAAGTCTCTCCTTGCACGTGTTGAGCGAGGAGAGACTCTGGAGTTAGCCAGTTTGCAACTAGCCTCTGCAACTTGGAGATCATTTCACCTGCTTGCGTGAGGCGTTCAACTGTTGGGGAAAGCAGCGACTCAAGATGATAGATCGACTGCGGTAGTTTACTCTTCATTTCTTGCATTTGATGGCCCGACGATCGGTCGCACTACTTATCGAGACCTCAAACGGCTACAGCCGCGGGCTTTTTGAGGGCGTGATCGCTTATACGAAGGTTCATGGAAGCTGGTCTGTCTACTTGACGGAACAAGAGCGAGGCGCCGCGCCGCCCACCTGGTTAAAGAACTGGGGAGGAGACGGAATCATTGCTAGGATCGAGACGGACGCTATTGGCCGACAGCTCGTTCAATGCGGTGTCCCCATCGTCGACCTCAGTGCGGCAAGACACATCAAGGGGGTTCCTTGGGCAGACACTGAAGACAGAGCCATTGCAAATCTGGCTTTCCAACACTTTGCTGAGCGTGGATTTCGAAATCTAGCTTACTGCGGTGACGCCGGTTTTCAGTGGTCAATGAAGCGGGGTCTGCACTTCCGCCAATTCGCGGAAACCGCAAGCTGTCAATTCTTTGAGCATCAATCGGTCGCACGTTATGCTCGGTCCTTTGATGCCGTTGCAGAGAAACAACGAACCAAGGACTGGATTCGTCAACTACCTCGCCCGGTTGGAATCATGGGATGCTACGACTTTAAAGCACAGGAAGTGCTTGATGCATGTCGACAATCAGGCGTTCCCGTACCGACGGAAGTTGCCGTCATCGGTGTCGACAATGACCATTTAATTTGCGAATTGTCAGAGCCATCGCTGTCAAGCATTATTCCCGACACGAAACAAACGGGATACGAAGCCGCAAGTTTGCTGGACCGCATGATGGCTGGAGAAGTGATCACCGACGAACAGCCGCTGATGACGCAACCCTTGGGAATTCAACTTCGCGAATCCACTGATACCGTCGCGATTGAAGACGATCAAATCGCCAAGGCCTTGCAGTTCATTCGACGTAAGGCATCTGCCAACATTCGTGTCACAGATGTACTTGAGCATGTGGACCTATCGCGACGAGCCTTTGAGCATCGCTTCAAGAAGTTGGTTGGGCTAACGCCGCACGAGGAAATCCAGAGAGTTCGGATGAATCGCGCGAAAGAATTGCTGCGAGATACAGACTTAACCGTACCTCAAATTGCCGAGCGACTCGGGTTTGAGCATTCAGAATACCTGGGCGCCGCATTCAAGCGTGAAATAGGACAGTCACCAGGTGAGTACAGACGGATGCACGGTAATTTACAGTCATGATCGGCTATCGGAACGCCAGCAAATTACGGTCAATCGACTTCATCCTCGCATCAGGAAGGATGGCGAAGGGTAACATCTCGCGCACTACGCTGGGCCCCATAGTACTGCGTTGCAGCCAATATCTGCTTTCGAACTGACGGCGGTGATTAGTCCGACGCGGCTTTGCGATCTGGCTAAGTTGCAGCGGGCGGATCAGCTTCGCGCACGAAGCCGATTCGTCTCAACGCAGTTTCCCAAGTTTTTGATCCAGGATTTCACGAAGTGTGCGTCGAAGCCAAGTTGCAAACTGCAGGGGAGCGATGCGACCGCCTTCACGAAGAAATTGCTGTTCATGCAGTCGGTGCGGCACTGAAGGCGCAGGCAAATCAACACTGCGATTTCGCGAATCTGCACGGGGGATCGAGTGGGTGTCAGAACTTCGGCAGCCCCTTCCGCATCGCCCTGGTCGCCTTCTCAACCGAAAACGTTTCAGCATCGAAGACCCCCATCCACTCTATAAGCTCGTCGTGACGCTCATTACT
>JARFQX010001004.1 GCA_029287555.1 Rubripirellula sp.
CGTCCGGAGTGAATTTCGAGACCGGACCTATCTACGATAAAGCCGCCCGGCCGCTCAACGGGGCCCTCCGCTCGGTGTGCCGAGAGTTTCCAACCGCGATTCGCATGACCGGTCACCAGAGCGTGATTTTCACCGATATCGAAGAGGGCGACAAAGAAAAATTAGTCGGTCTGATCAAGCAACATCATGTGCCGACCACCGAAGAAACAAGCACGGTGCGGCGGTGGTCGATGTCGTGCGTGGCATTACCCACGTGCGGGTTGGCCATCACCGAGAGCGAGCGTCGCTTGCCGGGCATCATTGATGCTTTGGAGCAGCCATTGGCAAAACTCGGGCTGGGCGAGGAGCGATTTACCATTCGCATGACGGGATGCCCCAATGGATGTGCACGTCCCTACAATGCCGACATGGCCTTGGTCGGGAAAGCCAAGGATCGCTACACGTTCTTCGTTGGCGGTGGCTGGCTGGGCAATCGACTCGGCTACATCTACAAAGATCTCGTTCCCGATGATGTGATCGTTGACGAGATGATCGGCGTGTTCGCCGCCTTTAAAGCCAACCGGCTTGACGGTGAATCGCTCGGTGAGTTCTGTGCACGGGTGGGCAAGGAAGACCTGACCGTGATGGCGGATGCTGCCCCGCGTCCCTGAACGGGCGTCCCTGAACGGGCGTCCCTGAACGCTTTTTTTCGACAATTGAAAACGGTCATCCGAAAGTCTCGCGGAGTGCCCTCCCATGAATGCAGCGATTTCACGCCGAGGATTCCTCGCCTCGTCCATGGCGGCGGCTTGCACCGCTAGCCGTCTGGCGCTGGCGGATGACGTGGCGGCGGGCGACGCGGTTTCTCAACCGCGTGCGATTTCGAACCCGATCGCGGTGTCGACCTACTCCTACTGGCGTTTCCGCGACGACAGCAAGCTGAGCATCGAGGCCTGTATCGATTTGGCGGCGGAGGCCGGATTCGACGGCGTGGAGATTCTTCACATTCAAATGCAGGACGAATCCAACGCGTCACTGCAGCGGATCAAGCAACGTGCCTTCCGGCTGGGATTGGACCTGTGTGGATTTTCGACGCACCAGACTTTCGTTTCCCCGGATCCGTCAGTTCGGCAGCAGAATGTTGATCACACGATCAAGTGCATTGAGCTTGCCTACGCTTTGGGGATCCCGACCATCCGCGTCAACACGGGCCGCTGGGGTACCAGCAAGAGCTTTGACGACCTGATGGCCAAGAAAGGGATCGAACCGCGTCTTGAGGGCTACACGGACGAAGACGGTTTCGGCTGGGTTCAAGAGGGTTTTGAGAAGTGTTTGCCGGCGGCCGAACGATGTGGCGTCGTGATGGGGCTGGAAAACCACTGGGGCCTCGGACGTACCGCGGCGGGAGTGCTGCGAGTGATCAACGAGATCGATTCGCCTTGGCTTCGCGCAACGCTCGACACCGGCAATTTCCTGGAAGACCAATACGCGCAATACGAACAGCTTGCACCCGAAGCGGTGCTGGTGCAGGCCAAGACGTACTACGGCGGAGGAACCTGGTACACCCTTGAGATTGACTACGACCGGGTTGCTGAAATCCTCCGCCGAGCCAACTACCGCGGCTACATTTCACTTGAGTTTGAAGGAAAAGAAGATCACCAAACCGCGGTACCCAAGAGCCTCGAGCTGTTGCGAAGAGCGTTCAACGCGTAGTCCCATCCGGGCGGTCGCTTTGATCCTTTACTCGGTTCTTTCGGTGACTTCGAGTAGGTGGTAACCGAAGTCGGTTTTCACCGGTCCTTGGACAACGCCGACTTCACCGTTGAAGACCGCTTGGTCAAACTCGGGAACCATTTGACCAGGGCCAAACTTGCCGAGTGCTCCGCCCCGCTGGCCCGAAGGGCACGCCGAATGGGCGGCTGCCAAAGAGGCAAAGTCCTCGCCCTCGTCGATGCGTTTCTTCAGGTCGAGGCATTCTTGTTCGGTTGAAACGAGGATGTGGCGGGCGGCGGCTGAGGGCATAACGTTCCTTTCGAGCACAGAGAGGGGGAGATCAAACCAGGGACGACGGATCACTCGATCCGCCTCACTTGGAGAGGTTTCGAAGCACCGTTGGGAGGATGCCTCCGTTGCGGTAGTACTGCATTTCGACCGGCGTATCGATTCGCACGACGCAGGGAAAACTCTTGCGATTGCCATCGGCGTCGGTGGCGTGAACCGTAATCGTTGATCGCGGTTCCAATTCGTTGGACAAATCGGGGATGTCAAACGTTTCTTCGCCGGTCAGTCCGAGCGACTGCCAAGTTGCGCCGTCGGCGAATTCGAGCGGCAACACGCCCATGCCAACGAGGTTGCTGCGATGAATCCGCTCGTAGCTGGCCGTGATCACCGCCTTGACCCCGAGCATCATCGTCCCCTTGGCGGCCCAGTCGCGGCTGCTGCCGGTACCGTATTCGGTGCCCGCGATGACGACTAGTGGAACGCCATCGCTTTGATACTTCATCGCGGCGTCGTAGATGCTCATCGGTTCGCCATCGGGAAGGTGTCGGGTCACACCACCCTCGGTTCCCGGGGCGAGTTGATTGCGGATTCGGATGTTGCCAAAGGTGCCTCGGACCATGACCCGGTCGTTGCCACGGCGCGATCCGAAACTATTGAAATCGCGAATCGCTACTCCCTGCTCTTGCAAGTACTTGCCAGCCGGTCCATCGCTGGCGATGGCACCAGCTGGGGAGATGTGGTCGGTGGTGACCGAATCCCCAAGCAACGCCAAGACTCGTGCACCTTGGATCGGCTCGATGTCCGGAACGGATTCGTCCTGCACTTGATCCAGGAACGGCGGGTGGTGAATGTAAGTGCTCGACTCGCTCCACGGGTAAATCGCGCCGGTGGCGACCTCGATCGAGTTCCAAAGTTCGTTCCCCTTGACCGCCGCCTCGTATT
>JARFQX010000977.1 GCA_029287555.1 Rubripirellula sp.
CTGAGCATGCAGGCGTCGGTGCCATCGAGGATGGCGTTGGCGACGTCACTCACTTCGGCTCGAGTGGGCCGCGAACTGTGATGCATCGATTCAAGCATTTGCGTTGCCACGATGACCGGTTTCATCTTCTGGTGACAAACGCGAATGATCCGCTTTTGGGCGATCGGCGTTTCGGCCACATCGATCTCCACGCCAAGGTCGCCCCGCGCCACCATCACGCCATCGGACGCGTCGACGATCGATTCGAGCTCTTCGAGCGCCTCAGGTTTCTCGATCTTGGCGATCACTTGCGCGTCGGAGTTGTGTTCGCTGAGCAGTTGTTTGAGGCCTTGTACGTCCGCAGCCGATCGCACAAAGGAAAGACTGACGAAGTCGATCTGGTTCTCGGCGGCCCATATGGCGTTGTCGATATCGCGCGGCAGCATGGCTGAGACGGAGAGCTTCACGCCGGGAAGGTTGATTCCTTGACGGCTGCGCAAGCTGCCCCCGGCGGTAACGCGACAATCGGCGTGATCGGGGCCGACACTCTCCACGGTAAGCGAAACCGTTCCGTCGGCCAGCATCACGCGATCACCGACGGCCAATTCGTCGATGAGTCGCTCGTAGGTGCTGGTGAACTCGTTATCCGCCTCGGGTTGGTCCTTTCGAATGAAGCGAACCATCGTCCCGGGCACGCATTCGTACGGGTCCGAGCGCAGCATGCCCAGTCGGATTTTGGGTCCCGCCAGATCAAGCAAGATCCCGATGGGATAACCGGCGTCGTCGGCGGCACGTCGAATGTCGCGAACGATTTGTTCGTGTTGGCCGCGGTCACCATGAGCCGTGTTGACGCGAAAGACATCGACACCCGTCTCGATCAACTGCCGCAGGACCTGCGGTGTGCTGCACGCGGGACCCACGGTGGCCACGATCTTTGTGCAGGCTTCGGTGAGGGAGGGTCGGGTCATGGGCCGTCTCGTCGTGGAAGGGCGCTCGGATGGTTGCAGATTAACGGGTCAGTATCGACGATCCCACCGCTGCGTGGCGATACCCGGCATTGGCGGTTCGGATTAAACTTGGTCGCCAGCGGCCCTGGCCGCCGCTGCGGCGCGTCTGTTTCTGTTCCTTCTCGTTGAATTGTTCGCAACTTCATGGTTTCTCACGATGCGCCCGTCGCTCTGATCACGGGAGGCTCGGCGGGCTTGGGCGTCCACGTCGCCGCCAGGTTTCTCGCGGACGGCTATCGGGTGATTCTCGTGGGGCGGGATGAAGACCGGCTACGAGCGGCGATCACTCGTTTGCCGACCTCCTCCGGCGTGGTGTCCGCCGAGCCATGCGACCTGTCCAAGCCCGCGCAGGTAGCCGCATTGTTCGAAAGGCTGGGCGACAACCCGGGCAGGCTCGACGTGTTGGTCAACTGCGTTGGATCAAGTGACCGCGGTCTGATCGAAAAATTGCAGCCCGAAAAGCTGGGCGACTTGATCCAACAAAATGTGGTCACTGCCCTGCTCTGCTCCCAGGCAGCACTTCCGATGTTGGAAGCGAGCGGCGGAGTGATTGTCAACATTGGGTCCCTGGCATCGAAGGTGGGCGCCCGATACATCGGTGGTTACGCGATCGCCAAGCACGCGCTCGCGGGGATGACGCAACAGATGCGCTTGGAACTCAAGCCGCGAGGTGTTCATGTCGGACTGATCAGCCCCGGACCGATTCGTCGGGACGATGCCGGACGACGCTACGATACGAGTGACGATCCGTCCCTTCCCTCACAAGCCGCCAAGCCCGGCGGTGGAACCACCATCAAAGGTTTGCCCCCGGAGCGGGTTGCTGATGCGGTGATGAAGATGGTGCGCAGGCGGTCCCCGGATATCGTGATGCCCGGTTATCTTCGGATTCTGATCGCGATTGGACACGCCTCACCGCGACTGGGCGATTGGTTGCTACTAAGATTCTCTAGCGATAAGGGCTGAGCGGCGATGCTGCCAGTCATGAGTGTGATTTTCACAATTTCGAAAAAGATGGTTTTGATGAATCGCTGCACGAATCCTTTGTTACTTGTTTCCTTGCTCCTGGCACTCGTTTCGGCTCGGGACCTCGGTGCCGCAACGGTCGACGAGATTCCGGCCCGACCCAACTTCATCGTCATTTTTTGTGACGACCTCGGTTGGGGCGACCTCAGTTGTTACGGTCATCCGACGATTGCCACACCCAACTTGGATCGGATGGCCTCCGAAGGCATGCGGCTGACGCAGTTCTATGTGGCGGCCAGCGTCTGCACGCCAAGCCGCGCGGCATTGATGACGGGGCGATACCCGGTGCGAAGTGGGATGTGTGGGAAACGCCGAGTGTTGTTTCCGAATTCCGTCGGCGGGCTTCCCAAAAGTGAATGGACGATCGCTGAAGTGCTCAAGCAGCAGGGATACGCGACGGGGATGGTTGGCAAGTGGCATCTCGGACACCTGCCGCCATACCTGCCGACCGAACATGGTTTTGACAGCTATTACGGGATCCCTTACAGCAATGATATGGACAAGGTCGCTCCCCGAGGCGTCAATGTCTTCAAGGATCCCGATTGGAAACACTTCAACGTTCCCCTGCTCTCGGGAACTCAATCCAGCGGCGTCAAAGAGATTGAGCGGCCGGTCGACCAGCGAACGATTACCCGCCGCTACGTGGAGCGAGCGATCGACTACATCCGAGACCAGGAAGAGGGTCAGCCGTTCTTTCTTTATCTGGCCCACTCGCTACCTCACGTGCCGTTGTTCCGCAGTGATGAGTTCATTGGGCATTCTCGACCTGGGCTTTACGGTGACGTGATCGAGGAAATCGACGCGGGCGTGGGCTCGATTCTGCAGGAACTGAAAGATCGCGGGATTGCTGAAAAGACCCTCGTGATGTTTACCAGCGACAATGGTCCATGGTTGAGCTTCGGCGATCAGGGAGGTTCGGCCGGCCCACTTCGCAACGGCAAGGGAACGACGTTCGAAGGGGGTTTGCGCGTGCCGGGACTGTTTTGGATGCCGGGGACGATTCCGTCAGGAGTCGTTTCGGCCGAACTCGCCAGCACGCTTGATCTGCTTCCCACCTTTGC
>JARFQX010001069.1 GCA_029287555.1 Rubripirellula sp.
CCGATGATCAATTCGCGCTGGCCACGACCGATCGGCGTCATGGCGTCAATCGCCTTGATCCCGGTTTGCATCGGTTCGCTCACCGGTTGTCGCTCCGCGACACCGGTGGCGATGAGTTCCACCGGGCGCGTGATGTCGGTCTGGACAGGGCCTTTGCCGTCGAGCGGATTGCCCAACGGATCCAGGACGCGGCCGACCACGGCGTCTCCGGCCGGAACCGATAGTAGCGTGCCGAGCGCCTTGACCTCGTCTCCCTCTTCAATCGTCAGGTAATCACCGAGAATGATGATCCCGACGGAGTTCTCCTCCAGGTTGAAGGCGAGACCGATCGCCCCGTTGGGAAACTCGACCATTTCACCAGCCATCACGCCCGACAGACCGTAGACGCGAGCGATCCCGTCACCCACTTCCAACACGGTACCGACTTCGCGAACGTCGATCTTGCTGTCGAACTGTTCGATCTCTTGCTGTAAGACCGAGGCGATTTCGTCACTACTGAATTTCATGGATCTGTTTGATAGATGTGTGAAAGCCGGCCAAGGGCATCCGGCGATGATTCTTGTTTCGTGTTTCGTTGCTGTCTTGGTGAGTCGTGTCTTCGTCCGTGGTGTCTTGCTGAGTCGTGTCTTGGTGAGTCGTGTCTTGCAGCGTCCAACCGTATCGATTGGGCTTACTCGCTCACGGTCGATCTGTCACTCCGAGGTCAGTTGCTGGAATCGTTCCAACAACTGGCTCGAAAATCCTTCGCGCGTCCGACGCGCCATTTTGTTTAGTTGGTTGGCAACACTGCTGTCAAAGACACGGTCTCCGACGCGAATGATCATGCCGCCAATCAGTTCGGGATCGACCGACTCTCGCAGTCGCACCTGCTTGTTCATCAGCGAACCGAGTTGGTCGCTGATTTGGTTGCGGAGCGCGTCGTCCAACGGGACGGCGGTTCGCACCGACGCGACGACTCGTCCCATCATTTCGTCATGGATGGTCTCGGCCGCGCCGCGGACCGCCGGGACGTACCCGAGACGACTCCGCTGAGCCATGACCTTGAGGAACTTGACCAGAATCGGATCAAACTCGTCCGCGAAGATTCGCTCGATCACCCGCACCTTCTCCGCCTCGTCAATGCGGGGCGAGGCGAACGCGGCGGCCAGTTCGTGACTCTGGGACAAGTAGTCATCGACAAGTTGACCGAGTTGATCCACGACCTTGTCGGCAACGCCAGCATTCTGGGCGGCTCCGATCAACGCTCGGGCATAGGTCTTCCCGAGTTGTTCGGCGCCGGTATCGAGAACCGTTTCGTGTTTGACTTCTTCAGTCATCGATGGTCTACGCTCGCTGGGTAATCACACCGGAAGGTCAGTTGTTGCTCGGCATTCGTTCGAGTGCCTGGCGGATCAAATCGGCGTGGTCGTCCGGCTTGAGTTCCCGGCCAACGACTTGCTTGGCAACACTGATTGCCATGTCGGAAGTTTGGCCAGCAAGTTCCGAAAGGGCAACTTTCTTGGCTGTCTCGATTTCGTTCAACGATCGCTCGCGCTGACGTTCCGCCTCTTCCTTCGCCGCATCGACGATTCGTTGACCGCTCGCCTCGGCATCTTTCCTCGCTGACGCAAGCATGGATTGGACTTGAGTGGCCGCGTCATCGAGTTTTGACTGGTACTCAGCCAGCAGCGTCTTGGCTTCCTGGTTCGCCTTCTCGGCGGCTTCCAGATCGCCATGAATCTTCTGCTCACGAGCCTGCAAACCGCCCAGAATCGCTGGCCAGACAAACCAGGACAGAATCAACAGCACACCAAGGAAGATCAGCAAGTTGCAGACGGCCGAACCGATATCGATCGACAGCAGCGGTTCGTCACCGTGGGCCGCTTCACCATGCTCGCCACCAGCATGCACCTCACCCCCATGCTCTTCCCCAGCGTGATCGGGCCCATCGTGATCATGATCCGCTTCGGCTTGCTGTGAAGACGAAGCGGAGCGGTCTTCCTGGCCAAAACCGGTTTGGACCGGAGCGATGAGGAACATCAGAAGCGCAGCTAATAAGCTGGCTCGTCCAGATCGGAGCAACATCGATTCGCCTCTGCGGATCATCACGGGGGTGCAGTCTTTCAAAACTCTTCCAGGTTGCGTTGCTTACGGACGCGCGGCCCAGTGGGCTGGGACCGAAGCCGACGGGAAACAGTGATCTGCTCGACGGCAGTCGCGGTTCCCATTCGGTCCATCAGGCGGGCCAAGCAACCGCGAGCTTACAGAATCAGCATCAAGATCAACGCGATCACCGAAACCCCTTCGACAAGGGCCGCTGCGATCAGCATGTTGGTCGAGATTGTGCCGCTGGCCTCCGGCTGACGAGCGATCGCGTCCACCGCTGAACTGCCGATGCGACCAATCCCGATGCCGGCACCGATGATCACCAAACCCATGCCGATTCCAATGCCGAGGGTCCCGTAGCCGGAGGTCTCGGCCTCCTTCAAAGCAACTTCTTCCGCGGCCTGTGCCAGTAACATCGCAAATTCAAACATCTTCGATTCGCTCCTGAGGAAAAACTCTCGTTTGTCGGACTGATCCGTTGCGGCGTCCAATCCGAGGCGGGGAAATGGTCAAAAAATGGAGTAACGTGGTTCCAGTTAATCGCAGCAAGTGGGTGCGTCGCAAAGCGTCATGCTGGAGTTGACATTGGGGTGATTTCTTCAGGGTGAATCACCTTGTCAATATCCATGTTGTCTTCGTCACTGTAGGCGTCGTGATGCTCGTCGGTATGTCCATGGTCATGATGGGTGGCGACCATGGAAATGAACAAAACGGTCAAGAACGTGAAAATGAACGCTTGTAGACAGCAGATAAACAATTCCAGCAGCGTCAGCAGTATGCCACCAATGATGACGGAAGCCCCGACCCCGTAAGCCAATCCTTCGGAATACTGGCGAGCAAGGAACACCAAACCGACGAAAGCCGCGATCACAAGGTGCCCCGACATCATCGTTCCAAAAAGTCGCATCGCCAACACAACACATTTGATCAGCAGGCCCATCCATTCAAGGAAATAGAGAGGGATGCCGATCAACAGCATCTTGGGGTCGTCCCAACCCAAGGGATTAAAGTGAGAGAGAAAAGTCTTGAGCCCGGTTTCGCGAATGCCAATGAAGACGACCGCGATGAAACTACACAGAGCCAACATCGCATTGAGGGAAAGATTGCCAGTCGCTGACCCGCCATAGTGCGAGTAATGCGAGTCACCCGTAATCGTCTGCAGAATGTACCCGATCGGAATCAGACCGAGAATGTTGGCAAACAGGATGAAGAAAAAGACCGTCCAAATGTAGTAGATGTATTTGTCGGTCAGCCCGTGTAAGTTGGGGCGGGCGACCTCGTCACGAATGAACGTGCACATCGTTTCGAACAACTGTGCAACGCGACCTTTGGTTTCGAAGGCATCGACTCCCTGGCCGCTCGGACGGACCCGCCGCGATACAAACCAGAAAACCAATACCACAAGGATCGCGGTTACCACGGTCATCGAGAGATGATTCGTGATGTAGAACCGATAAACGCCGTCGTAAATGTTCAGCGCCGGAATGTCGCCTCCGCCCACCGGAATCTCAAACACAGGCTCATCCGAAAGCGCATGGGGGACGGCATGGCTCAGTGGGTCGGTAGCGGCAAGTATTAGGTTCATCCGAAACGATATGGAAAGTGCTTGTAGGGCAGCCGACTGAACTTCTTCCGGGAGCGAAAACTCAAACTTTCAAGGATGATGCAGATCCGGTGAGTCGAGATCTGGTTCCTGCCGACTCACCAACCGGACGCGGCAGTTCTCGAGCCACGACGACCACCTCAATCGAGGTCAGCAAAACGTACCAGCCGATCGTCATGGCGGCGATGACGCCAGCCGACGTCGCCATGTGATAACGGCATGTCAGAAAC
>JARFQX010000125.1 GCA_029287555.1 Rubripirellula sp.
ACATTGGCTCGAAGATCAAAACGTGTCGACGTGCTGCGATCCTTGATGTGGTGATGAATGGTCTGGCGAAACTGCTCCACCTTCGCGGGGTCGACTCCAACAAGCAATCGATCGTTGAACTCCGATTCGGTGAGGGCAACCTCAAGCGCCGCAGTCCCGTGAATCATGACCCGTTGCCAATCGACCGGGTCGACGTAATGAGTCTGCAGGTTTGCAAGCACTTCTGAGTAAAGGTCAAGCGCCTGGCTCGTGCCGAGCCGGCCGACCGCCGACAAGAAACTATCGTCTTTGTAGCGCCGCTTAACATCAAAATGCAGCCGACTGATGATCAGTCGCTGGTAAAGCGTCGTGCTCTCTGGGAACTTGCGATACTCCGACTCGTAATGCCGGACCGCGTCACTCCAGAGTTGTGAGCGTTCGAACTGCAAGCCCTTCTCGATCGCGTCGGCTTCGGTCTGCGTCGATACCTCGACGCTGGACGCTTCAGCGACGCCTTGCGCGGAAAGCTGCCGGGGTGCTGAGAGGATCGTCGCAAATAGGAGAAGGCCCGTTGCAATCGAGAGCCCGCTCATGCGAGAAGATACCCGTGCCATGTGATCCATGCGCAAAGTTTCCGTCGAGCATCAGAGGGAGGGCTCACAAGCGATTTGGTCAGGAGGAAACGCTCGCTTCATGGCCGTGCAATGATGCTCAGAACACGCGGCCAAGGGAATATAGGTCACAAACGGTGCCTGGTCAAAAAACCAATGCGGCGGTCGGCCCGAAAAATGATCGCGACTTATGCAGCCCTTAAGTGGACAGGGCGATCAACACGATTGTTCCGGTGATCCGAGCGTCTGCGCTGCAAGAAATTTCAGCAAGCAGTCTATCCGCGATGGATCTCTGAGTTTCACGAAAGAGTTTCACTCATCAACCGCTGCGCGTCCCGGCGCGAGAAACGACCAACCTCGGTCGTGGCGTCACCATCACGATAGGCGCTGTCCAGTTCCCGGACAACGCGCCGAGCCGGAAGGCGCAAGAAATCGGCTGTTTCCCGATTGTTTCACGGTCAAGCCCGTTCATCGTAACGGGAAGCTAACGTTGACAGGGGGGCGACTCGCTTTCTAACGTCGCTTCTTGGAAAGGGATAGGACGATCGATGCGCAATCAAGGCAGGGAGTCGCCGAGTACCGCGCAGACCAGATCGCCGCCAGCCCGCTGTTGTAGAAAGCATGACGCACAGGGAAGTCCACTCAATCGACCTGGCGAACGGTCTCGGTTTGAACCACCTGGTCCGCGGGGGCGGCCTGCGCCGCAGTTGCAAGCCAGTTTCGATGTTCTGCACCATCTTGGTGGCGCTGATTCTAACGGGTTGCGGGACGACCACTTATCTTTCACCTCGTGCCGTCCGCGAGAATCCGCTCGCCACGACGTTACAGCTCGTGGGCCCCAAGGGTCCCACGATCAGTGAACGCACGCAGAATACGCTCAAACGTTTTGACTTGGCGGATCGCTACCAGGAAAACTCCGAACTCTGCTTCGAACACATTCGACAACGCGTCTCCGAGCACCCAGACGCGGACCTGATCTACGCCTTGAGCGAGTTGTCCTATGTGGAAGGAAAAAAGGCGGAAAGAGCAGGCGAGTTCAGCGATGCGTTGAACCACTACGGTATTTCGCTAACCAATAGCTACGACTACTTGTTCAGCGATGACTTGGAAAACACCCGAAACGTGTACGACCCCCAGTTCCGTGCGGTCTGCGATCTGTACAACGAATCCTTGGAGGATACGCTACGCCTGCTGTGTCGCGAGAACCGATTGGAGCCTGGCCAGACTTACACGATCGAAACGCCTCAGCGCAAGTTCGTGGTCCGCACCGAGATGCGTGGCCAGTGGCGGCCAGATGAATTTGAACGTTACGAATTTGTCAGTGACTACGAAATTCAGAAGCTGAGAAACCGCCACACCACCTACGGTCTTGGCGTTCCCCTGATTGCCGTGCGGAGGACGCCGGAAGGTGCCGATGACCGAGAAAAGTATTACGCCAAGGGGCTAAGCTATTCCGTCACGGCGCTGATGCGATGCATCGAGCCCACCGATGGAACACGTGCCGGCGAATCCGCCACCTGCGTCCTGGAGTTCTTTGATCCGCTGACCGCGAATCAGATCTTGCTGGCCAATCAATGGGTGCCACTGGAAACTGATTTGTCCACGCCGCTCGCCTTTTTCCTGGACAGTCCGGAGTTTCGAAAACGCAACCAGGCGACCGAAGGCTTGATCAAGCCTCACCGCGTGCAGGGAAAACGCGGGCTCTACATGCTCGAGCCGTACGATCCCACTCGGATTCCCGTGCTAATGGTACACGGTCTATGGTCGATCCCGATGACGTGGATGGACATGTTCAACGACCTCCGCAGCTTTCCCGAGATTCGTGAGCGTTACCAATTCTGGTTCTATCTCTACCCGTCCGGTCAGCCTTTCTGGATTAGCGCGACACAGTTGCGCAAAGACTTGACTGCGATGCGCGATGCGTTTGACCCCGGCCGACGAGATCACGCCTTGGATCAAATGGTATTGGTCGGCCACAGCATGGGTGGACTTGTCAGCCGAATGCAGACGATCGATAGCGGCGATGAGTTTTGGGAAATTGTCAGCGATGTGCCGGCGGCTAGCCCCGAGGAAGCACTCTCCAAGCTCAAAGGTCCGGACGAGGATCGGCACAAGCTTGTCAGTACGCTCTTCTTTCGCCCGAGTCATTCGGTGCGTCGCGTGATTACGATCGGCACGCCGCATCGTGGAAGCGAGTTCGCAAACGACCTCACCCGCTGGTTGGCTCGTAAGATCATCCGGCTTCCCAAGATGACGACGAATACCGGGAGACGACTGGCCGCTCAAAACCCGAACGTCTTCAAGGACACCAGCCTGTTGACGGTTGCCAACGCCATCGATTCACTCGCACCCGATTCGCCCATTTTCCCGGTGATGATGCGAGCCAAACGAGCGCCCGACGTGAAGTACCACAACATTATCGGCGTCCTGGAGAGCCCCTCGTTCATCTCCGGCCGCGGCATCCGCAGTGACGGGGTCGTCGATTACAATAGCGCCACGATGGATGATGTTGAAAGTGAATTGGTTGTCAACGCGCCGCACACAACCATCCACATGATCAGCAAGACGATCTTCGAAGTTCGACGCATCCTGCTGGAACACCTCCACGAACTGGATGCCGACGATCGAGTGGCTCAGAACATCCGGGCGGGCGGCCCGACGAACGACCACACGCAAAACCGAACCGCGTCCACGATCGTCGAACACTAAAGCATGCCTGTCGGCGTGACCGGCGATGGCGCGGTGGCCTGGCGGAGGAGGCTGCCAAGCTCACGTCGCAGCAATGAACTCGGCTAACGGAGCGCGTCGGAGCCGCCGTTGGCTAGAAACCCGTTCTTTGGAAACTCGATCGTTGGAAACGGGACGGACCCGCTCGAGGAAGATTCTCGGCTCCGATTCGCCGGACGATCCCTGCTTGTCGCTAGCGTCGCCGGGGATCGACCGGGGAAGGCGAGTCGTCGATCGTTTCGCCCCGTGGCGACCGATCCGCTCTTGAGGATGAGCAAAAACGGTCTCGGTTTCGATTGCCTCGTAATCTGCGGTCCGCCGGTCCTGGTCCGCCAATTCGCCGCGCACCACCCGAACATCACGCGGTGCTTCGATGCCGACGCGAACCGAGTTTCCTTTGATCCGCACCAACGTGATTCGAATGTTGTCGCCGATCAAGATTTCTTCGTTTGCTTTGCGAGTCAGGACCAACATGGCGTCTCCTTTGCCGTCGATTGATTGAGAAAGCGATGAGCAATCTGCCCGGCGGTCGACCGGGCGAAGTCACTAAAAGGTGGAAGCATGGGCCGTGCCAAAGGTGCTCGCCGGAGCCGCCGAATTATCCGTAAGCCACTCAAGTAAAAAGACTTACAACCAATCCAAGAACAATCGTTAGCGACGCCAAAAGGGTCAAATTTGGAATTACTTGCAAGCGATTGAAAGATCGAAAGCGAGTGACGGGCTGTCCCAGCCGTAGCCCAGTCTGTCCCCAG
>JARFQX010000184.1 GCA_029287555.1 Rubripirellula sp.
ACCGTGTTGGCGAAGGGAGCCGGTCCGCTGGCCCAAAAGATTCGACGCCTGGCCCTGGAGAATGGTATTCCCGTCGTGGAGCGGAAACCCTTGGCCCAAGTGCTCTACAAGTCGGTGGACGTGGGTCAGGTCGTGCCGGCCGATCAGTACCAAGCGGTGGCGGAAGTCTTGCGTTATGTGTATCAACTGCAGGGCAAGGAAATCCCCCAGGCCGCAGCCTAAATGAGCGTGCGAAATTGTGGAACAGCACGGAACTACTCGTGCTCGTGCTCAGCGAAGCGGTGCTCGCAATTGAAAAGAATGGTAAGAGCCGCGCCAATTGATTCGAGCACGAGCACCGTCGCAAGCGACTGAGCACGAGCACGAGCACGACCAGCAATTCACAATTGGGCACACTTATTTAGCTCCCAGCCTGCAGGCTAACCCCCACGCTGCGGCTATTTGCGACGCCAAGTCGAATTCAGGGTGTGCAGCTTCAAAGACGAGATCTTCGCCGAATCATTACCGGCGAAAACCTCCACGGAAGGCGAATGGCCCGTTGGGAAAATTCTGTCGCTGATGACCGACTCTCCGCCGTTCACGAAAACTTCGATTGTCGATCGATCGACAAAGATACGGAGTGTCACCTCACCATTCGTTGTCCGAGCCGGGGCGGTATGTCGCCCCGCAAATGCGTCATGAAAGTTAACGTTACCGGATTTTGTTCTGTCGACGTACACACCACAGTAGTTTCGGTCATACGCGACTTCGGTGTATTCATCTTCTCCAGTGCGAATGCGAAACCCAACCGACCGGGCAGTTCCCGGCGTGACGGTTGTCTCTAACTCAAACGTCATGTCTTTCAGCTCATCAGCGTTCGTGACCGCAATCGGAGGCCACGTCGCTTTTGTCGCGTCGAGCATCCGAGTACTCGATCTCAGATCTTGAAGCTCACGAACCGGCTTTTGGACCAAGACGTAGGTTGCGGGTTCTTCATCGTTGAACGCGACCTTTCGAAGACTCAAAGTCCGTGGGGTACTCATGCAGCTTCGCCATGGCGACGTGGGGACGAGGCATGTTTCCCAGTTGTTGAACCAGCCGATCCAGATGCGTCGACCGTCGGTTTTCGGGATGTTGTCCCAGCTGATGGGAGCATAGAAATCACGTCCATAGTCGACCCACTGGGCATGCTGCAATGTGTTGAAACATTGACCGTCAAAGGTGCCAACGAAGTACTCTCCACCGCTGCCACCAGCCACGGAACCACTACCCATGTCAACTTCCAACACCCACATTGTCTTCCCTCGTTCGCCTTCGACGGGCAACTCAAAAAGGTCCGGGCATTCCCAGTTTGGTTTGTCAATAACTCCGGCAGGGCCAAATCGGCTAAGTTCTGTCCATGTCGTCAGGTCAGACGATCCATAGAAGACCAGTTTCTTTTCGATTGCTAATGACACCACCATCACCCAGCGATTCGTCGGCTCGTGCCAGAAAACTTTGGGGTCGCGAAAGTCCTGCCTGTCGAGATCAAGCACGGGGTTTTGATCGTACTTGGTCCAGGTACGCCCATGGTCGTTGCTCCAGGCGAGGTTCTGCACCTGCTCTCCGTGCCCGTGTTCGGTGTAGATCGCGACCATTGGCGGTTTCTTTCGGTCGCCAAATCCGGAAGTGTTATTGTGGTCGACGACGCAGCAACCACTGAATGCCATGAACCCGTCTTCAACGGGTATCGCCAACGGCAAGTGTTTCCAATGTGTTAGATTGCGGCTGACAGCATGCCCCCAGCTCATGTGTCCCCATGTGTTGCCGCCCGGGTTGTACTGGTGAAAGAGGTGATACTCGCCGCCATGAAACACAAGCCCGTTGGGATCGTTCATCCAGTTGATTTCGGGGCTGAAATGGAACTGGGGGCGGAGCGGCTCGTTCATGTAATCCGCACTTTGCCGATACTGCGCCAGTTTGTATTCCAGGTCAAAGCGTTCGGGTGGATCATTTGTCTGGATGATGTGATCAACATTGATGTGTCCCCAACCGCCGGTCGCGAGGTCGAGGATTCGCAGGACTCCTTGCTTGCCCCGAAAGTGACTGACGTCCCACGACGACCACGTGAGTTCCTCTGACCCCGGACCTGTTTCGGAACGGACCACCTTGCCGTCGACACGGAGTTCAATTCCAAGTGTCTCCTTGTGTTGGCCACCTCCAATCAGAAACGCGATGTGTGATCTTTCGATCCGAAAGACCGGGCTGGTCGCCGTCCCCGTCGATCCATCGCCCCCGTTGAACGTGTTGACTAGTCGACTGCCACGAAAGCCGGACACCGAGCCTTGACCCGCCAACGCACCGGTCGCCGGCGCGTTCCCAAATGCATCTCCGGTCAGCACCCATTTCTTGTACGAATCTGACTCGAAGTCTTCGATCAAGAGATCGTCCGCGACGACCATTGCGGTGCCCGCAAGCACTGTGCAGGCCACAAAAATAGTTGAGCAAAAGCGATGGTTCATGACGTCATCCCGATCGATGCCTGGACGTTTCCGAGGTTCATGTTTGTCTGATCTTGTCAAGCGATTTGGGAAACGGCATCCTTTCCCCCCGCTGCGAACATATGTAAGACGCCGCGGCCGTCGCATTTCGATTGACCGTCTCAAGTTTGTGTCCGGCCAGAAGACCGAGTGTCATCGAAGCCGTAATCGCATGATACGATGCTGCATCAGAGAATACTCCTGAGCAATGCCCAGTCGGGCCTGCATTTCTTCGAGCGGGACTCCCTTGGTTTCGGGAACAAACATCCACACCCAAAGTAGTTGTAGCACCATCATGAAGGTAAAAAACCGAATGGTTGGCCCGGCTCGAAGTGCTCCCTAGCGATCGGAAACAAGAAACTCAGACCTGCGGCGCAGACCCAATGGGTGGCGCTACCAAGGGCCTGGCCCGCCGCCCGATGATCGTTGGGAACTATCTCGCCGATGAATACCCAAAAAACTGTTTCCTGGCCGATAGCATGGGCCGCAATAAACCCGATGAGGCAGAACAACACCAGCATGCTCTCGATCCCCAGGAACTGCGTTGCAGTGGCGGTAACATCTTCTGCGAGGGCTTTGGTTTCCTCATAGGACGCGTCCGCGGGAATCACAACCAAACGGGACGCAAGGCCGACCGCCCCGCAGCTACTCGGTTCTCGACTCGCGGCGTTCCCGTCTGGCCTGGGCCCCTTCAATCATGTGCTGCAAACTTTCTTGCAGCAGATCGAGGCTATCGATCAGCCGCTTGCCGTCCTTCAGCAGTTCACCGGTGTCTTCGATCAGGGATTCACTTGTCTCGACCTGCTTTTGCAGTGGTTTTTTGGTGGTGCGGAAGGGCGCGCGGTTGGTCAGCAACGTGGTTACACTGCGAATCCCCGTCGGGTCGATGATCGGCTGATAGACGGTTCCGGACACCGGCAACGTTACGAACTCGCTCTCTGGATCGGAAGAGTCTTCTGCCACCGAGAGCTGGTGCTTGGGGACTCGGGCAATCATCGCCAGACGCCCATCGAGTGTCGCGTAGCCGTGAGACAAGATTCTTGTTCGATCCACTTCGAGCAAGATGTTCTCGTGATGAACGAACCCAAGATTCAGGTCAAACTCGACCGTTTGCTTTGGAAACACAACCACCGGGTCCAGTTCGCGGACTGAACTCCCTGACTTTCGATTGGCGATCGACTGCATCGCGCGGAGCGTGCCCAAGAGCTCACGCGTCAGCGGCGTCATGGATGTCTCGAGCCGTTCGATAAACACCCGTCCTGTAACACTTGTGTCACCGGGTGATCCGAGCACGATCGTTGCTTTATCAATTTCAGCCCCCAACGTTCCATGGATTCTCTCGACCTTTGTCATCGGCGGAGCGAGCCGGTTCAACCACTTTCCTGTCATCTCCTTCGTTAAGTGAATCGATTCGGCGACGATCCCGGGCTTCAGCCGGACCGTCACCGGGCCCGGCAGGAAACTGATGTCGCCCGCGAGCTTGATTGTGCCCTCACACGCGGGAATCACGCACGGCAACACCTGAAGCTTGGAGTTGACAAAACGCAGGGGAATGGACGTGCTACCCAGGTCGACGCCAGCGACTTTTCCCGACTCCCAGCCGATGGATCCATCGACGGTCCATCTCATCTCTCCCTGCTCGTCCCGTTTCCCCCGAATCTTCAATGGTGCAACGTGTTCTCCTTCCAATTGCACATCGATCCCGGTAAGTCGCGACAACTGCTGGCTCAGTTTCGGCAGGTCAGCGCGGATCGGTCCGACGAGCATCCACTCGCTCTCGTCGGCCTCCCGATTCACATCGCCTTGAAGTGAAGCCGATATCCATGAGCTTGCCAGATCGACGCTTTGAACGGAAATCCGCTCCGAGCGCGAGTCGCACAAGAGAATCCCGCCGATCTCCAGTTTGGGCTCTTCCCAGATCACCCGGCGCTGACGTGGTGAATCGGAAGCAGCGTCCTTTGTCTTGCCCGGGTTGACGCCGTGCTCTTCTCGCAAGGCCACTCGGGTTGTTGGCTTCAACGTCACCGGCCGGTCTGAGGCATTCCCTTTGCTTCGCATCCGTTCGGACAGAACCAGGTTTTCACCGACCACGCTGCCGCGAATCTCGAATTGCTCTCGGCTACCAGCCAACCGCCACCTCCCCCTGCATCCGCCCTGCAACTCCCAGCCATGCGACGCAGTCTGCAACCGCCGCCGACTGGCGTCCGTCCGCTTTGTTTGCTTCGATTGGGCGGAGCTTAAACCGCTTTCTTGTTTGTCATCAAAGCGATCCGACAGACGTTCAAGATCGGCTCGCCAAGCGATCTCGAGATCTAATGACTTGGGTCCGAACCGACCCCGCGCACCCGCCAAGAGCCCGTCACATTTTGCGGTCAGTGTTTTCGCTTGCAGGTTGCCCGATGGCCACGACCAACTTCCACGAAAGTCTGCCGTCGCCAAGTCCTGATCGAACCAACCGTCGGCGCACCGGATCCTCAGGCCGGAGAGTCGCACAGCTGCGCTGGTCAGCTCCGCGGAATGCGCCGACACCCTTGCGTTCGCGTTGACTTCAAACTGACCTTCGACGTCACGACGCTGCTTCGGCGTCCATGAATCTAGAATCCCTGCCAATTCCTCCAAGCGACCGTCGGCTTGAAGCTGGATGGGAATAGGCGTGGTGAATTTCGGGTCGGGGATCGGATTGGCGAGTTCGGCTCGCAGGGCGAGGTTGTCCCCGACGAGCATCACGTTCGCCTGCGATAATTGCCCAAGCCGCTGGTCTCGCCACCGACCCGAGACGTTGACCTCGCCACGGATACGTTGTTGTTCGAACGTTTTGTCGCCATCCAAGGTAAGACAAAAATCGGCTGCATCACCCGACGCGGACAATTGCCAGCGATCGCCTGACTCCAGCCTCCAACCGACCT
Organism: Rubripirellula sp.; assembly: GCA_029287555.1. Lineage (GTDB taxonomy): Bacteria > Planctomycetota > Planctomycetia > Pirellulales > Pirellulaceae > Rubripirellula. Next base: position 5,405 of record JARFQX010000184.1, read on the forward strand.
TTGTCTCGGCACTTCCCTCGATTTGTGGGACCGTGTCGCCGAACAGCGGCCGGAACTTCTCGGCGAGTTGGTCGAAATCGATCTCGACCTCGGCGGAACCCGCTCGAAGGCTGCCGTGGGCGATTACGTTTGCAAATTCGCTTTGCACCGACAAGTGCTCAGCTCTCCGCACACCGCCTTCGTGAGCCAAGGTTGCCTGGAACTCGACCGGATCGAATGCCACAAGTCCGTGATCCGCTTTCAACTTGAGGTCTTGAAGCTGAAAAACGAAGTGGTTTGTTCGCCCGGTAGGGGAGGGCAGGGGATCGGTCGACAGTGTGATCTTGCCGGAGACCACTCGCGAGTTACCAGCTTGCGGCAGGGCGTGCGGAAGGACTTCCTCCAACTTGGCCAAGTCGATCGTCGCCGAAATCGCTGCGCCCGTTGAAACCGGGATGCTCCAGGGCGCTTCGTAGGCTTCGCTCAGCGACATCGACCCAAGCAAGTCGCCGTCAATCCCGAACGAGCCGAAGGCTGTGATAGCCCGCAGATTGTTCACCAGGATCCGGTCATCTCTTAACGTCACGATCCCGGTCGCCGACGCGAGTCGGTTGGACTCCAGCGGGCGGTCCGCGCCCGCCTCGCTCCTGCGAAAGTTCCGAACCTCTAAGTGATCCAGGACCGCTCGGATCGCGCCATCGGAATAACCTTCAAGACGCACCACTCCCGTGGCATCGCCAGCGAGGGTCCGCGCGATCAAAGTCTCTGATTTGGGACTTGAACCCGCGAAGAGAGCGGCTCCGGATAGTGGCAGCGAACGCGCCTTGATTTCAACACTCCATCGAGAGTTGGCCGAACTCAGTGTTCCGACATCGAAAGAGTTGGGGCGATTCGACGGGGAAGGGATCGCCATCTGGAACTTGCCACGAATCGTTCCCCAATCCCCAGATGGCTCCGCAAGCTTTCCCGAAAACCTGGCTTCGACCGATCTCGGTTCCAGCAAGACTTCGACTTCGGAGCGGGTCAGTCGCCAGCACTCGCCGCTCTTCGAATCCGTTGCGCTGATGACAATGTCTTGAATTTGTATTCGACCGTGCGGCAATGAGTTGCTGGCGTCCTTGTCCTTCAGTAGCGAGAGCAATTCTTGGCGTGCTCGGCGGCGGTCGATGTCACAGTGCAGCCCGACCCCACGGATCACCCAATGCCCCAGCTGCCCATCCGGCCCCAATAGAAGTTCGGCGAAGGTCAGATCGCTGGAGACTTGATCAATGTGTAGCTTTTCCGATGAACCTTCACTTTGAACCCGCACGCCGGACAAGCGAAGCGGCGAAAACCAGCCAACGCGAATCTGCTTGATCTCGAGGATCAGCCCATGCTCCGACGCGAGTTCGGCCAATTCACTTCGAGAAAAGACGATTTGGCTGAGGAACACCGGAGCGACCAGAATCCCGCACGCGACCACTCCCATCACGCTCAGCAGAGTCCAACGCCAGAGACTCGGGAGCCGACGGCGAGCTTCGGCGGTGCCCGGATCGTCCCGGACATTCGGATCTTCCCCGACGTTCTGATCGTTTCCGACTTGCCGATCTCCGCCGACCTGTTGAAAGGACTTGATCGGAGCGGGCGGAAAGTCCTCGGTGGCAGATCGATCGCAGGTCACAACGTCATCCGTGAGCATGGCCCTAGCTAGTTCGAGCGGA
>JARFQX010000273.1 GCA_029287555.1 Rubripirellula sp.
ATTGGGGTCTCGTTCATCGAACGCTTCGCCGCCATTTCGGGGGCCGACATCGCAGCATCCACGGACTTGACGGGCGCCGCCGATCTGGGCGGTGACTGGTTATTGGAGCGAGCAACTGGATCCATCGAGGTATCCGTGCTAAGCGTGGAGGGATACGGACTCCTCCTTGCGACGCTGGAAGGCAGCGATCTGACAGACACTTTCCGAGTCGATTCCGCTTCCGTCTCGTCACCGACCGCCAATCCGACGGGTCACAGCTTCGCTGCGGAGCCCGATCAGTTCATCGTTATCAATGGCAACAACGGTGCCGATGTTCTTGAATTACGCGGCATCCCCTCGCTGGATGAAGACACACTGTCGAATTCGAAGTTCGACGGGGGCGAAGGAATCGACACGGTTCAGATCCCTCTCGATGCAGACCTGCGGTTCACGATCCAAGGTACCGCGAATCAGGCCGCCGATGGCGTACTGGTTTTTCAGAACGCCCAGGGCGAGGAGATGCTCGTCTTCGGTCCGCTGGTAAACATCGAGTCCATTCAAGGCGGCTCGCGCGCGAACACCTATGAATTCAAAGACACGTGGGATGCGATTCTTTCCATCGACAACGACGGAGGCTCTCGCAACGAGGGATTGCTCGACTTTTCGGAGGTGTCGACTGACTTGACGATCCGTGCCGCGGATGATGCTGGCGTAAAGATCTTCCAGACCAACGAAAGGGGGACACCGGAGGAGGAGCGGAGTCGGCAGGTCAGCGGCAGCAATCTTTCGTCGGTCAAGATGCGGCCACAAAGCACTTCAACCCTTGACCTCTCCGCACTCACTGGAACCGCGATCGTCCGCATACTTCCCGAACAGGTCGAACTCGTCATCGCCAATCCTGCGGCGGGCGCGAATGAGCCGGCAACCCAGAAGTTGGTCATTGATCAAATTGACCGTCTGGATATCGGCGGTGCCAGCGTCAAGATCGAGTTTGTTGGCGAGAGCACCATTGGGTCGATCACTGGTACCGAAGGCAACCAAGTAAGCCTCGACTACACTCAGGCAAGTCTTTACGCAACCGTCAACCTTGGTAATCAGCTTAGTCTTAACGACGGTGAGCTCGGGCGACTTTCCTCCGTATCCCGCGGCGCGTACGCACAACCGGTGAAATGGGCAATCCACCGGCCGAAGAACGAGATCGGCGACATCACCCTGACGGTCGATGAGACGACTTTCGCGGTACAGGATGTAGCGTCACAGACCGGCGCCCAACAAATCGTTGAGGCGATCCGGGCTCAGGGTCTCTCGAGCATTCGCGAGGTGACCTTCAATGCCGCCGGCCCTGGATCCGGAATCGAGGGAGATCCGTGGGTGATTGAGATCACTCAGGCGTATCACCCGGTAACCCTCAGTTCGCCAGCCGCATTGGTGCAAGCGAAACCTCTGGACGGTGATTACCAGGCGTTGACGGTGAATGCTAGTGGCGGCAGTTTGGCCCTGCAGATCCACAACCCGCTAACGAATGAGACGGTCACGACGGATTCGTTTTCTTTGGTCGAGGCCAGGTCTGACTCCATCGTCATCGTGGAGGCCATTCAGGCTGTCGCCAATGCTGTCTCCATCGATTCCGAGTCGGTTGTGGTGACGGGTGTCGGAACGGAGGCTAGCCCCTGGCACATCAATCCGGGGGGCGTGGGCGCGGAAATCACTGCTGTCACTACGAGTGAGTTGCAACCGCTGAATGATCAACCGCTGAATGGTCAACCGATCTCATTCCTTCAGCAGACCGTGGACCAAGCAATCGAGTGGCCCGCATGGTCGCTTTACACACGCGCGGACGTTGCCGAGACCGACCGAGACAAGACGGCTCCAGGGGGCCAGTTCATTCTCGAGGTTTCCAACGGGGAATACAGCATCAAGACGGATGCCTTGCGATTTGATGCATCCCCCGAAGAGATCCAGCAGGCACTTTCAGACGACAGATTCACGGCCAATGACGTCATCAAATATGTCGAGGTTTCCGGCGAGGGAACGCCGAATGATCCATGGAGCATCCAACTTCTCGGGCCGGATGGTCTGTTGGGCGCGGACTTGGAACTTGAGCTTGAACTGGTTGCCGCCGAGAACCCGATACCGGCTCGCTCCGCTTCAGGCATTGGCGAGTCCTTTGTGCGAGGAAGCAGTGAGGGAATCGCTAACCTGAATGTGGTCGAGGTGATCGGTACCAAGGACTCCTCCGATCTCATTTTTGCCTCTGGCGATAGCAGTGTTCTTGTTCGAACAGGCAACGCTTCCAGCCGAAGCAATGAACCGCACTTCAATGTTGCATCGGGCAGCGATGCGGCCGAAACGCTCCGGGGTGGAAACAGCAAGGACGTCATCTCAGGCGGCGACGGAAGTGACACGATTTACGGTTACGGCGGCGAGAATGAATTGTCAGGCGGCCCGGGTTCCGACGTTGTCTACGGCGGTCCGGCTGATGACGTCCTATTCGGCGGCATCGACAATGTGAAAGACACGCTGTACGGCAAGGCTGGAGACGACACGATCTACGCCGGAGGCGGAGATGACATTGCCTACGGCGGAATCGGGTTGGATTTTCTATACGGAAACGCCGGTCAAGATCAGCTTAATGGCGACACACATGACGACGAACTCTACGGTGGAGCGGGTGAGGATACGCTGCGCGGCGGATCCGGCGAGGACAAACTCTACGGCGGTACCGAAAAAGATTATCTCTATGGAGGCCCAGACAAAGATCAACTCTATGGTGAAGCCGGGAACGATGATTTGTACGGCGAGGGCGGCGACGACCTGCTGGTTGGCGGCCCCGGAAACGATACCATCCGGGGTGGCGGCGGCAGCGACGAGTATCGCTTTGATGATGAGTGGGGCAACGACACGATCATCGAAGATTTTGGCTTCGGGGATTATGACCGGGCTGACTTTTCAGGGGTTACACGCAACCTTGTATTCACCATTACTGCGCAGCAGGCGAACGGTGCAGACGACCCAGTTACGGCTCAGGTTGTAGTTGTATCTGAAGATGGATCCTCAGTTAATGAGCTGAACAACATCGAAATTGTATCAGGCGGCATCGGCCGCAATACCTATCGGATTGCAAACGAGTGGTCCGGCAACATCGAGCTTGGTGACGAGGCAGGGAGCGTGCCGGGCACACTCGACCTCTCGCTGATTACAGGAAACGTTACGGTTGAGGTTTCAAAGGTCGATGGCAACTCGTTCTTAACGCTGTTTCGCGACAACAATCCCAAGGATCGTGTGACGGCAACTTCCTTCGAGAATCTGATCGTCGGTCGCGGGAGCACGCGATTGCGGTTTAAACCAATGGCCGATTTGATCAGCGTTGCACCACCTCGCGACGATTCCGGCCAAGTGCTGCCCCATTCGGTATCGTTGGATTACTCGGAGTATCAACCTGCCGACGGGATCACGCTCAACCTGGGTCCTGAGATCAATCTTGACGGTGGCCCCAATCCAGCGGGGACGCAAATGAGCACGCTGATGCCGCTCGCCGATGGCGTCTCGATGCAATCCGCCACTTGGAACTTGACGGTCTTGGATGTCGCGAAGCCATTCTTCTTGACATTAGGCGAACGAGAACTCGCAAATCTTAGTGTACCTGAGCTGAATCAGCGGCAATTCGTATCTGAGGTAATCGACTTAAGCAAAACGGCGCAAGTCAATGCGGAAGATAAAGACGACTTGATCAAAGCCGCCTTCAAAAAATACGTCGTCAATCAGAATGATCCATCGACATGGGATCGTCCGCTATTGAGCCTCGACTTTCAGGAAAGCAACTTCGATGGTGGCGGGAAATACACCACCCAAATCACCGTGACCACAAACGGGCTCACCATGCCCACGCTGAGTGCGCCACGCAATGCAATTTCGAATCTCGTTACGATTCCCGCAGCCAACGGCATTGCCCAACAGGTCTCCTTTTTTACCAACGCGGTCTTGGACACCATCTTTGATGTCCGAGAGAAACGGCAGCCGCAGACGTTCCGACTTCAAGGCACTTTCGTGCGAGATGATGTCGAGCACGAGTTTTTGACCGACGATATCAAGCTTAGCGACGTCAGACGCGACGACCAAAACAATGTTGATGTCGATAATCGAACGCTGAGTCAGGCCATCAATGAAAGTCTCGTCGCGTTGGGAATCGGCGCCATAACGACAACCACGGTCGACGGGAATGGCACTGTCTTAAACCCTGTGACGATTGAGATCGAAAGCAACTTGTCCGATGTAAAGATTACGGAAGTTATCGTTCAAGGGGACTCCAGCGATGATTTCGCGGGGCTGACAAGTCAGGGGAATCTCCAGCTCGTCGGCGGACGGCCGACACCGGCAACTCCCGCTCGTTGGTCGCTTTCAAACACGGCTCACGGCGGCCAGTTCAGGTTGAAGGTCTTCTTTGCTGATGGCGATCAGTTGACAACGGAAGCATTGGCCGCAGATGCATCCGCAATGGAAATCACCGACGCACTGAAGTCGCTGCGAAAGAGTTTTGGCGGCAACAATACCGTCGGCCAAGCGATCGATTTTGTCAGCGTCGTGGGCAGCGGAACGCCAAACGACCCCTGGCAAATCGAGCTTGCTCCGTGGGGCTATCAGTTCACTGGGCAAGCTGAGCATTTCCGTCTTGAGGTCGAACACGTAGGCGACGTCGTTCCCGGTTACACCCTCCCCGGTGTGAAGACATCACCCGATACGGAATTACGGGTGTCACAGATTCTTGGTACGCGGGGCGAGGACAGAATCTTCCTTTCGGACGGACGGCTCCAATCGATCACGATCGACGGAGTGAGACAGAGCGACAACTTGCGGGGCAGTGGTGGCGATGATCGCATTCGCACAGGGGGCGATGGCACATCGCAAGAGTTGCACGGCGGAAGCGGAAACGATCAGCTCAACAGTGGCGATGGCGGGGACGAACTTCGTGGCAATGACGGTCATGATTCGCTCGCAAGTGGTGCCGGCGATGACATCCTTTATGGCGGGCCCGGCAAGGATCGTCTGGACGGCGGAGCTGGTGCCAACACGCTAATCGGCGGTCAAGGCAATGACGATCTGGTGCTTGGTGCCGGGAAAGACGCGTTTGTTTACACCGACGACAACTGGGGCCACGACATCATTGTTGAAGGCTCCAATGCGGGATTCGGCGGTCAACTTGACTTCTCTCGTGTGAGCAAAGATTTCACGCATATCCTCAGCCAGGGAACCTTGATCTCAGGTATCGAAGCGAGCGGAGACGGGCGCGGTCTCGACTTACAGGTGCCGCAGGAGGTCTTGTCGGGTTTCTTGCCCTCCACTGGGGAAGTGCTCGTGAACGCGGCAGGCTTTCGACCGGGATTCAAGAAGGTTGCCACGGCACCGGGAGCGGCGGTAACACTCGGGTTGGGATATGAGCCCTGGTCGGATAAGTACTCTGATATTTTTCCAGTGCCGGATCTGCGCGGGACGCGTTACAAGCAAGACGTTGACCTTCGCGTGTTGGCTGATTTCGGCGATGGAAGCGGTGAGCAGGAGTTTACGTTGTTGATTACGGCGGCCGACTTGAACGCTTCCGACAAAAGCTTATTTAACTTCAACTCGCCCGATACTCTTGCTGATCGCATTAACGATAAGATCACCAATCACCAGGAGCTGCAACTGGCGTTGCAACAGGCAGGTGCGGAGCTGATCGCTACCGTTGTCAGAACCCCGACCGCATCGGTCTCATTGCAGTTGACGCCGGCCCCAAATGCGCAACAGGTGGCGACCATTCGGATCGGAGTTCCGACGTACAGCTTCGAGCAATCGGTCGTGATTCCACTCTCAGAGACTCGTCACAGCGTGCTTCGTCGTGTGAACACGATCAAGGCTTCCGGGGGTGACAACAATTTTCTGTTCGGTGACGATTGGGGAACCCAACAGTTCGGCACTCAAGGTAGCAAGCAAACCGAAGTTGCGCAGTTCGCTTCACCTGACTATGCACTGGCCTTCGCGAATCAGAAGAATGCGTTGGTGATCGATACCAGCGAAGCGGTTAAGAACGGCAAACGCGTCGTCCTGGATTTTCGACAGGTTAGCCAGGAACTGGCGTTCAGCTTTTCCTCGCAACAGGTCGGCGATAACGAAACGCGGACATCCTTGACGGTAACGCGATTCGAGGACTTTTCATTCCCACTCATCGACATTCCCTTTCCGATTCCGCGGGTCCGGTTCAATCAGCTGACGATCACCGATGTCGATGCCAACACGGTGATCTATACGGGCCGAAACGAGAATTCGATCACGATGGCGACTGGGGCGACAGCGAATTCGTTCGTTGCGTCAAGTTCGGCGCCGTTTGCCGGTACGCTGATCGGAGGAAGCGGGATCAAACCGAGGGCAGAATTCGTGACCATGTCGAACCTGTTTGACACGGTGGACCCGCTTCTCAACGGCAACCTCCCTGCGTTGACCGTGCAAAATACCGTCAAGTACTCGCAGCAGGCGCTTTTTCGTCAAACCAATTCGGAGGTGGGCGGAATCAGTGGGCTCAACCCACTCAACACATTGAATCCCTTTCCGATTCGCTTTCAGGACAATCGGGGAATCGGCAATCTGTCGCCCGCGCTGCCCGGACTCGAGTCGGCAGTCGTGCTGAATATCGGCGATGTTTCGCTCGGTGGCGGCATCGACGTCGTGGCTGGATCCCATCTTTCGCCGACGTTGGCAGACGGCCTGAAGAACAGCGTGCCCGACGAGTTCCGCCGTGACGTGTCGACTGAGTTTCAACTCGGATCCAATATCCTTTCGGTCGGATTTCACGACTTTTTCACCCAGTTCGTCGATGCGATTGCGCTTCCTGCGGGTGATTCGTTCGGCGCGAAAGCAAAGGACTTCGCAACGAAGCTACTCAAAGACATGTATGGATGGGCATCGCCGGGCCTGCCACATATTCTCGCAGGTTTGACCGGACCGGATATCTATCAATTCCGGGGCTTCTACGGAGTTAGCTTGGTGATTGAGCCTCCGGAGTTAGGCCTCAGCGCGGCGAGCTCGATCGATACGCTGGATTTCAGTGGCGTCAAGTCGGATCTGCATGTCACGCTCTTTGAGTTGGACGAGGAGTTCACGATCTATTCGGGCTTGGATTTAGACGTGGGTACCAACCTGGCGATCGTCACTTCCTTTGATCCCGAGGGAGCATCGCTTGAAGATCTATGGTCTCGCTCTTTGGACGAGGCGGGACAGCGCCTCGACGATATCGCCGAGGCACTGCGACAGCTCATTCGCGACCCCAGTAACCTGACCAAAAAACTTCTGGCGTTAAGTGGTTCACTCGCGGCCGATGGCGGCGTGGTCTTTGCAACGGGAATTGAAAGCCTGGTCGGAAGTTCCGGACGGACGACCGTCCATTTTCGCGAGAACTCGTTGGGCGAAGTCGCCAAGCTACGCGGTCGCATCTCCGGCGACGAAGTGGTGTTGGACTACGGCCAGTTGTCCATTAGCAACGGTGTCGATGTGAACCTGGGAGCGGGAACCAGTATTCGCATTGATCCCGTTTCATGGGTCACCAAAGACCCCGAAGAAGCCGATCAGATCCGACAGGAAAAGTCGATTTTGGGTTACTTCACCAGTTCGATCCCCGCGTACACGGGACGGTTTGGAAACGCGGATTTTGTGGAAGGCGATCGGCTGTTTTCACTGAAAGAACTGGCGAAAGCGGTGCAGCTGGACAAGGTGCCCGGCCTGAAAGAGCTGATTTCGCTGATCGAGAATTCAGCGCTGGTCAACGTGAGCAACGCGGTCGGTACCAAGCAGGGCGACCGACTCACGGGGGATGAAGTAGCGAACATCATTGTGG
>JARFQX010000277.1 GCA_029287555.1 Rubripirellula sp.
TTCTTGAGAACGGCCTGCGACTGGCAGAAGAGACCGGGGCCAGCGTCGAAGTCGTCTCTCTATTCGCAGTGCTTCATGATGCACGCCGGATCAACGAAGTCACCGATCCAGAACATGGTCCACGGGCTGCTGAATTTGCGATCGAATTGCGTGGAAGCGTGTTCGATCTGGAAGACCACGAATTCCGGTTGCTGTACCGAGCCTGCGAAGGCCATACCCATGAACGGGATCATCCCGACGTGACGATCCAAACTTGCTGGGACTCAGATCGCCTTGATCTGGGGCGAGTCGGCATCATGCCGCACCCCAGCCGTCTCTGTACGGAAGTTGCCAAACGCCCTGAGACGATCAAGTGGGCTGATGGCCGAGCGAGCTTTGGTGTCGTTCCAACTTTTGTTCTGGAAGAATGGGGAATCGATCTGGAGAAGGAGCGGGCGTGGTGAATGGTGATCGACTCGCCAGACTAAAGACTCTTGCGACCAGCTTGCACGAAGCGATGACTAGTGCTTTGTCAAACCTTGGATTTTGGGTGGCCGATGTGCAGGGACCGTCTGGGATCGTGGAAGAGAATGTGTTGAAGGAGGAGTAGTGGGGCAAACAAAGGAAGACGAAATGAAACTCCTTGTCGCCACGCTCAGCTCTCTGCTCCTTTTGGCCGTCACTGCATTCTGTGGGTTCGGTTTCTTGGCGACATTCGAACCGACCGACAACGTGACTCAGTTCATGGCGTTTCGAATCGGTTACGCTGTGATCGGTTTGTGTTGTCTGGTCAGCGTTGGCTTCTTGACCACGAACGCTGTTCGAAAATGAGTTCAACAGAGGAGATTTCTAATGGAGCAGAAGATCGTCAAGAAGCTCGAAAGCGAGATTGAGCAGGCCATCGCTGAGGTCATTATGAAAACGGGCATGAAGCGTTTGCCACTTCCTCCAAGTCACCAGACCATCCACCTGATGTCCAAGGCTGCGGTCACGGTCTACGAAGCCGCCGTCGAGAATCAGCGACCAAAGGAGTAAACGTCGCTCAATGAAAGGTTCGGTGTCAGGTAGCGCAAATTCAAACCTCAACGCAAGATGGTGAAATCATGTCTGTTGTGTATAATTCTGTTCGGCGCACTTGCAAATGGAAGGTCTTGGGCGGTCGCCCGGTTACGACCAGCCTTCTGTCGCTTCGAAGCTTCGCACCAGCATGATCACCGACATCGAAGAATATTTCTCGAGGGGTTGCGGCCGCTGCGAACGGTTTGCGACTTCAGATTGTTCAACACGGCAATGGAGCGGTGGTCTTGCAAAACTCCGCCAAATCTGCCTCGGCATGGACCTGGTCGAGACCGTTAAATGGGGACATCCATGCTACGTGCACGGTAATCGCAATATCGTCATTTTGGTAGCCTTGCGCAAAGACTTCCGCCTTAGCTTCTTCAACGCCGCTCTGATGAAAGACCCCGATGGCGTACTGGAAAAGCAGGGACCAAATACCCAACACCCCGACATGATTCGCTTTACGAAGAACAACCAAGTAGCGAAGATGAAGCCAATCATCGAGGCCTATTTGGTCGAAGCGATGAGATATGCGGATAAGGGAATCAAACCTCCAAAACAAAAGAGCGAACTTCATCTTCCAGACGAATTGTTGGAGGCTTTGGAATCCGACCCCGAACTTTCTGATGCGTTTTACGGTTTAACTCCCGGTCGGCAAAAGAGCTACGTGATCAACCTGAATTCAGCGAAGAAGCCTGAAACACGAATTTCACGCATTGTAAAATTCCGCGATAAGATTCTCGCGGGAAAAGGCGCGACGGAACGGTAAGACCGAAGAACGCAACAGAACCACGCAACAAAAACACGCAAGGCACCCGCCAAGAACACGCATCCGTCGTCGGTTGCTCATGTCTTTGCCGAGCCTTTCACCAGCCCTTCCCGAATCGATCCGTGTTGTGGTCCACTCGCCGTCTTCATCGGCCTCTACTTCTAACTTGGTTCGCATCGATCCGTGCCCCGTCTGGAGCTGGTCGCACCAACAAGCTCAGACATTTCGGAGACAGCTAACTGAACCAACGCACGCTCGAATCCTGTCGGGGACGCGTGGCTTACGACGAGTCGCGCTGGCGCCGGTACCGAATTCCGCACAGGATCCGACCCGACTTCGGGTGTCGATATGGTCCGATGGTCTCCGCCCCAAAGTGAGTCACCCGGGCGTCAAACCCGCTTCGCAATCGTCCCGCCGACGATCATCGCGACCCTTCCCTCTGGTGGGTTTCGAAACCTGATTAGTCAGATTCAATCTGCACGTTCGGCAGTTGATGACCGCTCATTCGCAGGTGCTGCATGCGAGTTGCAAACAGCCGTTCGGCAAGCACTTGAGAAAGACGGTGCATGAATTCAAAGCCGAACTCAGGATACTCGCGGCATAGAGCCAGCACCTGCTCGCCATCGACAGCAAACGCCTTGGTCGCCGTCAGCGTCCGCGCCGTGTCCGACAACAGCTTGCGTCGTAACAACGGTGACCAGCCAATCAATTGGCCATCCGATACCGTCATCAATTCTCGGCAACCCACGTCGGGGTTGCAGCTGATCAGCGATACCTGGCCACTGTTAATGAAGTACGCGCACTTCGCCTTGTCCTGTTCTCGGAAGATGATGTGATGCGGTGGAAACTCGACTGGCTCCAAAATCGCTGCTAAACGCTCCAAATGCTCGTTTGCTATATCGTGAAAGAACTCGATGCTGCGAAGCGATTCTAAAACGGTTTGGTCACTCATTGCTGTAGGCTCCTCAAGGGGCGAAGTAGTCTGGCAACCTGTGAATGATACGCGATTTCAGCCTGTCGTGGTTGCCGTCGTGCTTCGGTCGACCCACGCCGACGGCAAGGCTGAGCCAATGCGGTCGGAGGACGGCAATGATCGCGCCGCGAAAGGCTGAACGGACGAGCTCGCTCGCTTTGACAGAAACCGACTGGAGAGAAATGCGTGGATACGCGCTGCGAGCATCCCAGTTCCTCAGGTGCGGAAGATCTCACCAACGGCCCTTGATCAAGATGACCGAGTCCTTGGCATTCAATCCGCTGCCGATCGCTTCAACGCGAATTAGCTGGATGCCGGGCCACCATGGTTCCTACCGTCGACTAGTGCTTTGTCAAACCTTGGATTTTGGGTGGCCGGGAAAAGGGGTCAGACACCAAAAGCCGGAACGGCCCTTCGGGTGCTTCGCACTCTTGGTGTCTGACCCCTTTTACCGACCCCGGTTGAACCCCATTTTTGAGTTCTGACAAAGCGCTAGTCTTCCTCCTTACTCGAATCGTGGCCGGAATCGGATTCGAGTTGCTTGAGACGCCGCTCCATTTCAGCCAACTTGTTGGCCAACTCCTGCCGGTCTTCGAATCCGTCCTGCTCGACCGGTTCGGTCTTTTCGCCTGGTGGGCTGCTTGCACCACCCGCCATCAGCGAGCGCCAGAGGTTCATTCCCGGAACCAATTGGACGCCCGGAGCACGTTTGATTTCCTCCATGAAGGATAAGGCCTGCCCGAAATAGACCGACAACCAATTCAGCGCCATCCGGTCGGCTCGGAGAATCGCGTGCAGGAAGGGGACCGGGAACAACTTCATCCGCTCCGGGTGACGTTCCAACAGAATCTGAGTCAGAATCACGCGGGTCAGATC